>JABIST010000438.1 GCA_018700215.1 Dehalococcoidia bacterium
CCCGCCACACCCGCCCCCGCCACCTCCGATGACTCCCTCCCCTTCGAGGGCCTCCGCGTCGTCGAGGTCACCGCCAACTGGGCCGGCCCCATCGCCGGCCGCCACCTCGGCGATCTCGGAGCAGAAGTAATTAAGGTGGAACACCACCTCCGCCCCGCCACCCGTGCCCTCTGGTACCCCGGCAACGAACCCGGACTCCGCCCCTACAACCGCGCTGGCTACTTCAACAACCTCAACCGCAGCAAACTCGATGTCAGCCTCGACCTCTCCACCGAACGCGGCCGTGAACTCTTCCTCCAACTGATCGAACGCGCCGACGTCCTCATCGAAAACAACAGCGCCCGCGTCATGCCCAACCTCGGCCTCGGCTGGGACACCCTCTCCCAGCGCAACCCACGCCTCATCATGGCCTCCATCTCCGGCTTCGGCGCCTCCGGCCCAGAACGCGACTACGTCGCCTACGGAGCCAACATCGAAGCCTCCAGCGGCCTTGCCGCCGGCACCGGCTACCACGATGACGACACCCCCTACCGAGCCAACACCTTCTACGCGGACCCCATCACCGGGAACTACGCCACCATCGCCATCCTCGCCGCCCTCCGCGCCCGCGAAACCAGCGGCATCGGGCAATGGCTCGATCTCTCCCTCAACGAATGTGCCGCAAGCTTCTTCGGCGACGCCTTCCTCGAATACCAGCGCACCGGCCAGATCCCACCACGCCGAGGCAACCGCCACCCCATCCACGCCCCCCAGGGCGCCTACCAAACCACCGGCGACGACGACTGGCTCGTCCTCACCGTCCGCGACGAAGCAGACTGGCACGCCCTCTGCACCCTCCTCGACCGCGACGACTGGCGCAGCGACCCCACCCTCGCCACCCCCGAGGGCCGCCACGCCCGCCACGACGAAATCGACGCCGCCATCACCGCCTGGACCGCACCGCTCGACCATCGAGAAGCCGCCCAGCTCCTCCAGGACGCCGGCCTCCCCGCCGCCCCCGTCTACGCCAACTACGAACTCGTCACCGATTCACACCTACACCAGCGCCAGTTCTACATTCCCATCGACCACCCAGAAGCCGGTGTCCTCCCCTTCGCCGGTTTCCCGTGGAAATTCGGCCGCACCCCCGCCCAGGTTCGACGCCCCGCCCCCCGCTTCGCCGAACACAACAACCACGTCTTCGGCACCCTCCTCGGCCTCACGCCCGTGGACATCGCTCAACTCGAAGCTGATGCCGTCACCGCTCGCGTCCCTGTCACCGGGCCCGTCATTCGCGTCACAAACTGACCATCGGCTGCCACGCATCCGTTCCCACCACCTCCCACGTACCCCTCATAGAGACGATCATGGGTCGGCAGAACTCTGTTCTTATGACTAATCCGAAATGATTGTCCGCCAGCAGGCAGATGAGGCGAACATTTGCTGTACTATTCGGCCCACGCACGTGATGTCGGATAGCGAATCAGGCACCGAGCGCACTGGAGGGAATGCATATGAGTAATTACTGGACACGACAACAGATCTCGCGACGCAGCATGCTACGAGGTACTGCCGTCGGCGCAGCCGGCCTCTCTGGTGCAGTCCTGATCGGCTGTGGTGGCGGCGACGACGAGGTCGACGCTGACCCAACTGCCGCGGCAACCGCCGCCGGTGGTGGCACCGCGGCCGCAACTGCAACCGCTGACCCCAACGCCCCGAAGAGCGGCGGCAAGCTGGTCTTCCGGATCGGCTCGGAGCCGCGCAGCCTCGACCCCCACTTCGACGTCTTCAACCCCGTCGTTGCCAACATGACCAGCAACAACATGCTGCGCTTCACCCAGGACCTCTCAGAGATCGTCCCGGACATCTGTGAGCTGCCCGAGCAGCCGGACGAGCTGACCTACATCTTCAAGGTCAACCCCGCCGCGCACATGTCAGACATCGAAGAGCTCGGCGGCCGCAAGGTCACGTCCGAGGACATCCGCTACACGATCGAGCGCCAGCGCTCAGAGTCCAGCGACTCGGCCGGTACCTTCCAGCACGCCTACTTCTTCAAGGACAAGCTGGCCAGCGTCGACACGCCGGATGACGAGACCGTCGTCATTACGACGAAGGACCCGTACGCCCCGTTCATCAACTACATCGCGAACCCGTGGAGCCCACTGGTCGCCAAGGAGTTGGTCGAGAAGTACGGCGACCTGACGGAGAACGCCGGTGGTAGCGGCCCCTTCATCTTCAAGGAATGGCAGAAGGAAGTCCGCATCTCGCTGGAGCGGAACCCCAACTACTGGAAGGGCGGCGGCCTCCCGTACGTCGACGAGCTTGAGTTCCTCATCTCGCCTGACAACGACACCGCGGCCACCCAGTTCATCGATGGCACGTTCCACGCACACAGCGTTGGCCAGAGCCAGTTGAAGCGCACCCAGGACGCTCGCGGTGACGACACCCGCTACGCTGTCACACCACTCCAGTTCTGGCGCCAATTCCGCATGTCGCCCACAGAGAAGGAGCACCCGTACGAGATGTACGCGGGGACCGACGACCCGATGGGCGCGAAGTTCGCTGACATCCGTGTCCGTGAGGGCATCGTCCGGGCCATCAACAAGCAGACCGTGCTTGACCTCGTCTACTCCGGCGACGGACAGATCACCTACGGCCCAATCCTCCCGCAGTTCACCAACTGGGCGCTGAAGGACGAGTTGGCCGGTTACGACCCCGCCAGGTCGCGCAAGCTGCTCGATGCCGCAGGCATCACCGATGGCGACATCAAGGGACCGATGATGTGGGCGTCGACCAGCCCTGAGTCGGACCAGATCGGTGAGGTCATCAAGCAGCAGCTCGCCGAGGTCGGCGTCATCGCGGACCTCGAGCCCATGGAGTTGGCCGCGTACTACAACAAGACGTACAAGTACCGCTACACCTTCTCGCACCACGTGCCGCTGAACAGCCCGGAGCCGGACGAGAACCTCTCATCCTACTTCGGCGAGTTCTCCACCTACTTCCGCCACTTCAACCCGGAAATCTTCGAGCTGGTGGCCAAGCAGGCGCGGACCGTGGACTTTGAAGAGCGGCAGGCCGTCGTCAAGGAAGCGCAGGAGGCGATCGTCATGGACTTCCCCATCAAGTTCATGTTCACCACGAACGTGCACAACTTCTACGACAACAGCCTTAAGGGCTTCGACTTCTCGCTCGACCGCTACGACCAGTACGGTTACGAGACCGCCTGGATTGACGCCTAGCGACACACGCATACGGACCAGAACGCCGGGGACTGCTCCCCGGCGTTCTGCCGTGTGACGTTTAACGTACGTTCCAATGAGAGGGGATCAGGGTGCAGCGCTACATCGCGCGGCGAGTGTTGCTCGCCGTACCAACAATCCTGTTCGTGATGTTCGCCACCTTCGCGATGGTTCGCTTCGTGCCCGGTGACCTCGTCGAGCTGATCCTTGCCGAGAACCCCTACGCGACCGAGCAAGACAAGATCGAGCTCCGCGAGCGTCTTGGACTCGATCAGCCCATCCCTACTCAGTTCGCCAAGTACAGCGTCAATCTGCTCAAGGGCGACATGGGCTACTCCCACTGGACCAACCGTCCGGTCACCCAGGAACTACGAGACCGTCTCCCCGTCACCCTTGAATTCGGCCTCTTAGCCGTCCTGCTCGGGCTGCTCGTCGCCGTCCCGGTCGGCATCATCTCTGCCATCAGGCAAGACACGCTCGCAGACTATATCGCTCGCAGCTTCGCGATCTTATCGATCTCCGTGCCCTACTTCTTTACCGCGACACTGCTCGTGATCTTTCCCGTCATCTGGTTCGGCTGGGCGCCGCCCCTCACCTACGTCGGCTGGTCGGAAGGACCGGCCGGGCACCTCTACTACATGTTCTTCCCCGCGTTCATCCTCGGCGTGAACCTCTCGGGCAGCGTCATGCGCATGACCCGCACCATGGTGCTGGAGGTCATGCGGCAGGACTACATCCGCACCGCATACGCCAAGGGCCTCACAGAACGCACTGTCCTCGTTCGCCATGCCATGAAGAACGCCCTCATCCCCGTGATTACCATCATCGGGCTTCAGATCGGCGGCGCCATCGGCGGCACACTGATCATCGAAACCATCTTCAACATGCCCGGCGTCGGTCGATACTTCATCTCCTCCATCCTCGCCCGCGACTACCCGTCCATCCAGGGAGTCACACTCGTTCTCGCCGTCGTCGTTGTCTTCGTCAACCTCGCTGTCGATCTCGTCTACGCCACACTGGATCCGCGAATCTCCTACTCATAACAGGCTGGGAAAGTACCGATGGCCGTTGAGACCCAAGAGCTAACAACCCCACGCCGTCGCCGGATTAACTTCGGCAGCGGTCTCTACGGCCAGGCGCTCAGTACGCTGATTCGCGAAAAGCCAATGGGGCTCTTCGGTGCCTTCCTCGTCTTCCTCTTTATCTTCGCTGCCATCGCTGCCCCCCTGATTACGCCCACCGGCCCCAATGACCTCTCTCTCGTCCCAGAAGACCGGCTCGTCAGCCCCAGCCTCGGTCACATCTTCGGCAGCGATAACCTCGGGCGTGACGTGTACAGCCGCGTCGTCTATGGCGCCCGCGTCTCCATGACCATCAGTCTCGTCGCCGTCACCGTCGCCACCGTCATCTCGCTGTCCCTCGGCATCGTCAGCGGCTTCTTCGGCGGCTGGGTCGACACCCTCGTCCAGCGCCTCGTCGATGGCTTCATCGCCTTCCCAGGACTCGTCCTCATCCTCGCCGTCGTCGCCGTCTTCAGAGATACACAGGCCCCCTTCCTGCCGAAGGAAGGGCTCTTCCAGACTGAAACCTTCCTCCTCATGGTCACCATCGGCGCCCTCCTTGGGGTTGGGAACAGCCGCGTGATCCGCGGTTCCACCCTGGTCGTCACGAACGAAACCTACGTCGAGGCAGCTCGCAGCATCGGCGCCAGCAACTACCGCATCATGTGGAGCTACGTCCTCCCCAACGTCATGGCCCCCATGATCACCATCGCCACACTCGGCCTCGGCGCCGCCATCCTCATCGAAGCCTCCCTCTCCTTCCTCGGCCTCGGCGTACCGCCGGACGTCGCCACCTGGGGCGGCATGCTCAACCGCGAAGCCCGCGCCTGGATGACCCAGGCACCCTGGATCGCCATCTTCCCCGGACTCGCGCTCTCACTCGCCGTCTTCGGCTTCAACATGCTCGGCGACGCCCTCCGCGATGTTCTTGACCCCCGCCTGCGCGGCTAGCGCAGGCATCAAGGGCGAACCGCCTGCGCGGCTAGCGCAGGCATCGAAGGCGAACTGCCTGCGCGGCTAGCGCAGGCATCGAGGGCGAACCGCCTGCGCGGCTAGCGCAGGCATCGAGGGCGAACCGCCTGAGCGGCTAGCGCAGGCATCGAGCAAGCACCGCCTCCGCAGCCGGCGCACCTCCGAGGGCGAACCGCCTCCGCAGCCGTCGCCACCTCCGAGGCACGCGACCTCTCGATCCCCGAACAAAACAAAACCGCCTCCCGGAATCCCGAGAGGCGGCCCTGTGCTAATGCTCTGACGGACGTCCGCGTTATGCAGCGTCCCGCAGCTCTGAGCCAACCACGCCCTCGTTGAGTGCGCCCACCCAGACCAGGAAGTCGTCCAACTCCACAACCAGCGAGCCCAGCTTGTCGGTCTGCGTCGAGACCTCGCTCATCTGCGCCGTCACCTCTTCGGTGCTCGCCGCAATCTGCTCGCTCGCCGCTGCGTTCTCCTCGGCCACCGCGCTCACGGCGGCAATCACGTCGGTCACAGACGCCGCCTGCTCGCGCATCTCGCTCGCCACTTCGGTGTTCTGCTTGGCCAGCTGACCAACGCCCTCCACCAGCTCCAGCATCTCGTTTGCCGACGTGTCAGCCGAAGTC
>JABIST010000249.1 GCA_018700215.1 Dehalococcoidia bacterium
CGACGAGGCCGCCGCCGCCGGCGACCCGCAGTCCGAAGCGTTGGCAGCCCTCGGCTACGAGCAGACCTACCTTGAAACCGGCCGCGCCCGCACCGGTGTCGATGCCCGCTCCATCCCCCTGCTCGACCGTGCCCTCACCCACCTTGCTGCAGCCAACGCCACTCCCGAGGACACCGATCCCCTCCGGGCAAGGCTCCTCGCTGCCGCCGCTCAGGCCCGCCACTTCGCCGGCGACCGTGAAGCCGCCCTCGATATGGCTCGCCAGGCCGCCGATCTCGCCCGCGCCGCCTCCGCCCCCGGAGCCGAGGCCGCCGCGCTCAATACCCTCCGCCTCGCTACCTCCAGTCCGGAGACCCTGGACGACGTCCTCACCCTCACCCGCCAGATCGTCGAGCGTGCTGCCGAGGCCGGCGACGTCGATCTGGAGCTTGACGGTCTCCTCTGGCGAATCATCAGCCTCCTCGAGGCCGGTCGCCGCGCCGAATCAGAAGCCGCTCTCGCGCGCTTCGCCACCCTCGCACAGCGCGTCCGCCACCCCTGGCGGCTCTCCGAGATGCACCGCATGCAGGCGATGTTCGCCCACCTCAACGGCGATCTCGCACTCGCCCGCACCGAGGCCGAGATCGCGCTTCGCTTCGCGCTCACCGCCGGCCACGCCGAGGCGCGCAGCCCCTTCCTCGTCCTGTTCGCGGCGGTCGCTTCCACTGCCGAGGTGCACCCGGAGGTCGAGACGCTCCTCGCCCAGCGCACTCCGCAGCTCACCACCTTCCTCTGGCAGTCCTTCGTCGGCTGGTTGGTCCTGGCCGCCGGGGATCGCGACCGCGCGGCGCGACTCGGAGCGATGGCGATGGAAAACGGCCTGGAGACCCTCGCCCGCGATCAGTCCTGGTTCAGCTACTTCTACGGCTTTGTGGAACTCGCGATCGAACTCAAAGAGCCGGAATGGGCGCAGGTCGCCTATGACGCGCTGCTCCCATACGCGGACCGCTATCTCGTCCTCGCCAACGGCGCCTTCTGCTACGGCTCCGCCGAACTCCCGCTCGCCCGTCTCGCCGAAGTCGCCGGAATCGCCGAGGCCGCCGCCCACTACCGTCGTGCCGAAGAGCGCAACGAAGCCATCGGCGCGCGCGTCTGGCTCCAGTCCGCCACTCCCACAGCCACCCGCGTCGCGAAGACCTTCATGTTCACCGACATCGTCAACTCCACCAACTTCGCCGAACTCCTCGGCGACCAAGCCTGGGGCACCCTCCTCCGCTGGCACGATCAGACCCTCGGCCAACTCTTCCGCGACCACAGCGGCGAACAGGTCGTCTCCACCGGTGATGGCTTCTTCGTCGCCTTCGAAGACGCCGAACACGCCATCGCTTGCGCCCGCGCCATCCAGCAACGCCTCGCCGAACACCGTCAGACCAGCGGCTTCGCCCCCGAAGTCCGCATCGGCCTCCACACCACCGAAGCCACCTCCGCGGACAACAACTACAGCGGTCGCGGCGTCAACGAAGCCGCCCGCATCTCCGCCCTCGCCACCGGCGGCCAAATCCTCGCCAGCACCCCCACCGCTGGCCCCCACGCCCAGCCCAACACCGCCCGCACCGTCACCCTCAAAGGCATCACCGACCCTGTCGAAATCGTCGATATCGCCTGGAACTGACTCCGCTCCACTCCCTCGCTACCGCCACCCCTTGCGCTCCGCCGCCCCCCGTCGTCTGGTGGATCCATGCCCCCAGTGCCCACCCCGCCCGCTCGAACCTCCCGAGGCCACACCCGCCTCCGACTCCTCACGCCCCTCTTCGCCCTCGCCCTCCTCGCCGCCGCCCTACTCCCGACGAACGCACACGCCGCCACCACCGCCTGGGTCGATACCGGCGGCGACTGCCTCAACATGCGCTCCGCCCCCGGCCTCGCCTCCGCCACCATCCGCTGCCTCGACCACGGCGCCGAGATCACCCTCCTCGACGCCACGCAGGCCCTCGATGGCTTCACCTGGCAGCAGATCCAGCACCAGGGCGACATCGGCTGGGTCGCCAACTTCTACATCACCACCAATCCCGACGACGTCCAGGTGATCGAAGAGCCCAGCGCCCCCACCGCAGCCGCCCTGATCGAGCCGCCCGCCGGCGGCATCACCTTCGGCACCACCACCGAGACCGACCCCGCCGCCCTCGCCGCCGCCCAGACCTACCCCGTCGAGGGCATCTGGACCTTCGACGTCCGCACCCAGCAGTTCCGCCAATACCTCCCCAGCGCCCCCACCTTCGTCAACACCCTCACCTCAATCCCCGCCGGCGCCGTCGTCACCATCAAACGCGCCGGTACGCTCCTCCCAGCCGGCGCACCCCCCCAGGCCTCACTCACCGTCGCCGGCACCCCCAACCAGCTCACCACCCCACCCATCGATGGCATCACCCAGGGCGTCAGCGGCACCACCGACCCGAAGTTCCTCGTCCAGGCCCAGAGCTTCACCGTTCGGTCCGTCTCCTACTTCCACGTCGAGTCCCAACAGTGGCTCATCTACCTCCCCGATGCCCCAGACCACGCCCAGTCCCTCCGCCAGGGCCAGCTCCGAACCAACAGCGTCGTCACCCTCCGCCGCGCCCCCGACGCCGATCCCCCACCATCCGAGGGCACCCCC
>JABIST010000395.1 GCA_018700215.1 Dehalococcoidia bacterium
CTGCCGCGCTTGAGTGAGGCGGAGAGTCTACTGGTCGCCCCGCTGGCGGTGCGCGGTGAGCTGGTGGGTGCGCTGGTCATCGAAAGTCGCGAGCCGTTGGCGTTCGGGCGAAGCGACGAGGTGGCGGTGGAGCTGATCGCGCAGCATCTGGCGGCCCGCGTGATCGAGGTATCGCTGGAAGACGAGGAGGCCGCCGGCCGGACCCGGGGCGATGGTGACGCTGGCTCGGCGGGGCCGCTGTCACGATTCGTGTTCTACCAGGTGGACGATTCGGTGTTCCTGGACGATGAGTATCTGATCCGTGGGGTGCCAGGGCGGATTCTGTGGCGACTGCTGACGGAGTATTCGAGCACGGGCCGACGAGACTTCAGCAATCGTGAGCTGCGGATGAGTCCGTGGATTGGCTTGCCGACGCTTCGCGACAACCTGGAGAGCCGGCTGATCCTGTTACGTCGTCGCCTCGATGAGAAACAGACGCCGGTGCGGATTGAGCGCACTGGCCGTGGGCGTTTTTCGCTGGTGCTCGACGGGCCGATCGATCTGCTGGAGCGCGACTCGCCGTAGCCAATCGTCGCCTCGCTCGCGCTACTCGATGCCGGTGACTGCGCCTTCTTCGTCGGTGGTGTAGCGACCTTTGCTGAGATCGAGCAAGACGAGCGGGTTGCCGAAGGGGTCACGGACGACGGTGACGCGGCCGACGGGGATGTCGAAGGGCGCGACCTCGATGGTGCCGCCGGCGGCCTCGAAGGTGCGGGCGGCGTCATCGGCGGATTCGACGAGCAGGTTGGGTTCGAGCTGCGGGCGCTCGGTAGTGAGGACGAGTTCGGTGGCGGCATCAGGGAGTCCGAGGCCGGCGGTGGTTTCGGTGCGCCATCGGAGCGGGTGGCCGAGGCGGTCGCGGTAGAAGGCGAGCGCTTGAGCGAGATCTGGCACGGGGATTTGGATGGCATCGACGGCGCGGATCAGTGGGTCGGTCATGCTCCCGGCGCTAACCGTTCGCCTCGACGATGGCGTCGCGGAGGAGGCGGAGGGAGCGGGTGGTGAACTCGACCATGTTGGCGGCGCGATCATCGATGCCGGTTTCGAGGAGTTCAGTGCGGGCGATGGGGCCGGAGACGCCGATGGCGACGCGGCCGGCGGGTGCGCCGTTGCGACCGGCGCCAGGGCCGGCGAGACCGGATTCGCCGACGCACCAATCGCTGCCGAGGCGTTCGCGCATGGTGTCTAGCAGCGAGGCGAGCAGCTCGGGGGTGGTGCCTCGGTAGTTGGCGTAGTCCTCGGCGGGAACGCCGGCGAGCTGGGTGCGGGAGGCGAGGGTGTAGACGACGCCGCCGCCGGAGTAGTAGCGGGAGGCGCCGGGGACGGAGAGCAGGGCGGCGGAGATGAGGCCGCCGGCGCTGGATTCGGCGACGGCTACTTTTTCACCTCGGGCGGTGAGGAATTCGGCGATTTCGGTGGTGAGGGCGGTCTGTTCGTCGGTGAGGAAGCTGGGCATGGTGTGGCTCCGTTCATCGCGTCGGTTGTTGGGCCTCAGAGGTGACGCGGGAGGGGATGATAACGGCTAGGTGGTGGGGACGGGCTCGAGGAGGGTGGCGGTCCCTTGCTGGAAGGCGGCGCGGAGTTCGTCGTCGCGGATGAGGGTGGCGATTTCGGTGGCGACCGACTGGGCGCGGGTGCGGGTGGTGGCGGCTTCGTCGGGGCGGGCGAGGGCGTCGAGGGATTGGGCGCGGGCGGCGAGGACATCGAGCAGGACGCGTCGCATTTCGGTGCCGGCGAGGGCTTCGCACTCGTCGAGCAGGGCGACGGCGGCTTCGTGGTCGCCATCGGCGGCGTGGAGGCGGGCGCCGGTGAACTTGAGGGTGAGGTAGTCGCTGGTCATGTGGCGTGAGGTGACGTACTCGTCGGCCTCGCTGTGAAGGGCGTGGGCGTTGTCCAGGTGACCGGTGGCGATGGCGACCTGGCAGGCGCCGAGAAGCGCATCGGGTCGCATGAGGAACATGGGGGCGGTGTGTTCGTTGAGGGCGAGTTCGAAGAGCTGTTCGGCCTGGTCGGGCTTTCCGGCGGCGAGGGCGCAGGAGGCGATCTCTGACCAGAGCCAGGTGCCGTAGGTCTTGCCGGTGGGCATCTCCATCAGCTCCAGGGTCTGCATGTGGAGGTCCAGTGCGC
>JABIST010000218.1 GCA_018700215.1 Dehalococcoidia bacterium
ACGCATTCGTCGAGCGTGGTGATCGAGGGCGCGGCAAGGACCTCCGGCGCTGCGCCATCTGAGGGGCGCACGAAGGCGCCCCACGCGACGCCGGCGCGACGCGCATCGTGCACCGCGACCACGGCGCGCCCCGCCTGTGCCGTCAGTAGCTGTGGCCAGGCATCGGCCTCGAGCCGCGACACGCCGGCCAGCGGCAGATCGAGCGCCAGTGCCATCCCTTGCGCCGTCGCGATACCCGCGCGCAGCCCGCCATAACCGCCGGGCCCGACACAGATGACCAGCGCAGCGAGACTGCCTCGTGGGACGCCGGTGCGATCGAGGAACGCGTCGACCTGGCCCAGCAGCTCCCGCGACACGGTGCTCTCCACCTGCCAGCGATGCTCAGCGAACAGCGCGCCATCCAGCTCGATCGCCAGCGAGATCGCATCCGAGGCGGTGTCGATCGCGAGGATTCGGCCGGCCGGTGCTGTGCTCATCTGCGCGCCTGCAATCCATCGCAGATTTCGCGGTGGCGGTCGCCGGCCGCGACGAAGGTGAAGCGCCGGCTGTTTAGGTCCTTGGCGTCAGGCTCGATCACGATGAGCAGATGGTCCGAGGGCAACTGCTCGAACGCGCGCTCAGGCCATTCGATGACCAGTACGCCGTCCTCCGCCTGTTCGTCGAGGTACAGCTCCGCGACCTCGATCGGGTCAGTCAGCCGGTAGAGGTCCGCGTGGTAGAGCGGCAGGCCCACATCTCCGGCCGGGTGCGCAGCAACGAGGATGAACGTGGGACTGGTGACTTCCGAGGGCAACCCGAGTCCCTTCGCGAGCCCCTGCGTGAACGCCGTCTTCCCCGCGCCTAACGGTCCCTGCAGCAGCAGCACGTCGCCTGCGCGCAGTAGCTTCGCGACGCGGCGCGCCAATGCTCGCGTTTTCGCGACGCTGGTTGTGTCGACTGTCAGCCGGTTGGCTGTGCTCATCTGGCGCCATCCCCGGCGAGCTGGTCCCAACCGCGCTGCGGCGCTTCGTAGACCGTTCCCTGTGCGTCCCGCGCCACCGTCTCGCCCGGATGCTCGGCGACAACACGCCCAATCACCGTCACCGGCACTTCCGAGCTGCTGAGTGACCGTAGAGTCGCCTCGGCACCCGTGAGCAGCAGCTCGAAGTCCTCGCCGCCGCCCAGCGCCAGATCGAGGGCGCTCGCGTCGCCCAGGAGCGCACGCGCCGCCGGTTGCAGTGGCAGCGCGTCGCAGTCGATCTCGATGCCCACTCCCGATTGCTCCGCGACGTGGTCGAGGTCCTGCAGCACCCCGTCCGACACGTCGATCGCGCAGCGTATGCCCGCTTCGACCGCGGCATGTCCGAGGGCAGTGCGGGCACGCGGTCGGCGATGCGCCTCGAGCAGTGGCGTGGCCTCCGACTCAGAAGTGCGCCCCGCCTCGATCAGTGCGAGACCGGCGCCCGAAGCCCCGGGATGGCCCGAGACGGCGACGGCGTCGCCGACGCGAGCGGAACTGCGACGAAGCAGCGGCGTGTCCTCGGTTGCGTTACCCACGAGGTCGACCCGTCCGTACGCGGCGATCGAGAACATCGTCGCCGGCCCTCGGACGATGTCGCCGCCGGCAACACGCACGCCGTGCGCACGGCACGAGTCAGCGAGCCCTTCGACGAAGCCGTCGAGGTCGGCGAGCGTGATCGCGGGGCCGAGCGAGGCTGCCACTAGCAGCGTGCCGGGCGTCGCACCCATCGCGGCGAGGTCCGAGACGTTTGCGGCCACCGCGCGCCAGCCGACATCGGCCATGCTCATCGTGTCGGCGCGCCAGTGTGTGCCCTCGGTCAGTGCGTCGATTGTGGCGACGGCGATGCCGGGTGTCGTCTCAAGCCAGGCGGCAGCATCGTCGCCTGATGGCACCAGGATGTCGGCGGCGGCGGCGTCACCGAGGAGTTCGACGATCCGCGCGATGAGCGGGAATTCGCCGAGGGCGTCGAGTGGGTTGTTGTTGGTCACAGAACGATTCTATGGACGCGCCTCGTCCAGCCGGAAGGGCCGGACGAGGCCGCCGCTATTCGGCGGCCTCGTCACCCTCGGGGTCACCGTCAGCGTCATCGCCATCGAGCGTGCCTTGAGTGGCGGTATCGAAGTCCCCGCCCGTGCCAGCACCGAGGTCGATCCGGCCGAGCGAGGCGACGCGGTCGCCTGCGCCGATGTTCATCACCTGCACACCCTGCGTAGAGCGGCCCTGCTGGCTAATGGTGTCAGCGCGGGTGCGCATCACAATGCCCTCGGCCGAGACCAAGACCAGTTCCTCATCGGCCAGGACGTTCGCGGCAATCGAAATCGGACCGGTGCGGTCGTTGATTCGGAACGTCTGTACGCCTTGACCGCCTCGCCCCTTGCTGGGGTACTCGCTGATCGGAGTGCGCTTGCCCAGGCCGCGCGCGGTGACCACCAGCAGGTCGTCGCCGTCGATGTCGATCACCAGCCCCATCACCTCGGCGTTGGCGCGCAGCTTCATGCCACGAACACCGCCCGAGGCGCGTGAGGCCACGCGCAACGCGCCGACGTTGAAGCGCATTGCCTGACCATCGGAGCTGATCAGGATCGCGTCGTTCGATTCGCTGGCGGCGCGGGCTGCTCGCAGCGAATCACCAGTCTTCAACTTCATTGCGATCAAGCCGGCCCGACGGACCGATTCGAACTGCTTCAGCGGAGTGCGCTTCACCTCGCCGTGGTCCGTGGCAAGCAGCATTGAGTCGCGACCGAAGTCTGTGATTACTTCAACCGCGGTGACACCGTCTTCGATGTCCATCTCGATCAAATTGACCACGGGCAGCCCACGCGCCTGACGGGAGGCCTCAGGGACCTCGTAGCCCTTCAGTGAGAAGACCTTGCCGTTGCGCGTGAACATCAGCAGCGAGTCGTGCGTGTCACAGACAATCAGGTGCCCGACCACGTCTTCGTCGCGGGTGCCCATACCGGTCACACCTCGGCCGCCGCGTCCTTGAACGCGGTAGGTCTCCAGCGGAACGCGCTTCATGTACCCACGGTCGGAGATCGTGACCACCACCTGCTGGTGGGGGACGAGGTCCTCCTCAGAGAAGTCTTCCACCGCAGCGGCGAAGACCTGGGTGCGGCGAGGGTTGCCGTACTGTGCCTTCACATCGGCGCAGTCTTCCTGGATTAGCACGTCGATCTTTTCGGGATGCGCCAGCAGATCTTCCAGTTCGGCGATCAACGTCATCAGCGCGTCATGCTCTTCTTGGATTTTCTGGGACTCAAGCTGGGCCAGACGACGCAGCTGCATATCCAGTACGGCCTGTGCCTGCCGCTCGCTGAGCTCGAATGGGGCTGCCTGCAGGGCGGCCTTCGCTGCATCGGCGGACGCGGATCCGCGGATCGCGGCGATGATCGCATCCAGGTGCTCCATCGCGATCAGCAAGCCCAGCAGGATGTGCGCGCGCTCCTGGGCCTTCTCAAGATCGAACTCGGTGCGACGGCGGATCACCTCACGGCGGTGATTGATGAATGCCTGGAGTGCTTCCTTCAGCGTCAACGTCTTCGGCTGACCACCATCGAGCGCCAGCATGTTCACGGAGAAGTTCGATTGCAGCGCCGTGTGCTTGTAGAGCTGGTTGCGGACTGTGTTGAACGAGGCGCCGCGCGACAGCTCGATCACCATCCGCATGCCGTGGCGGTCAGACTCGTCGCGAAGGTCGGAGATGCCTTCAAGCCGCTTCCCACGCACCAGGTCGGCGATGCGCTCCAGCAGCGTGGCCTTGTTCACCTGGTACGGCAGCTCGGTCACGATGATCTGCGTTCGACCCTGCACGGACTCTTCCATGCTCATCACGCCGCGCATGGTCACCCGACCGCGACCGGTGGCAAACGCATTACGAATCTCGGTATGGTTGAAAATCATGCCGCCGGTCGGGAAATCTGGACCCTTCACGTGCTCCATCAGATCGTCCAGCGTGCAGTCTGGCTGGTCGATCATCAGGTGGATCGCGTCGCAGATCTCGTTCAGGTTGTGCGGCGGAATGTTCGTGGCCATGCCGACCGCGATACCGGTACTGCCATTGATTAGCAGATTGGGCGTACGCGCGGGGAGCACCATCGGCTCGTTGATCGAGTCGTCGAAGTTGGGCTGGAAGTCCACGGTGTTGCGGTCGATATCGATCAGTAGCTGGGTCGCAATCGGCGCCAGACGGGCCTCGGTGTAGCGCATCGCCGCGGGCGGATCGCCGTCGACCGAGCCGAAGTTGCCCTGGCCGGTGATCAGCGGGTAGCGCATCGAGAAGTCCTGCGCCATGCGCACCAGCGCGTCGTAGATCGCGCCGTCGCCGTGCGGGTGGAACTTGCCCATCACTTCGCCGGTGACGCGTGCGGTCTTCTTGAATCCGGACGTGGGGCTAAGCCCCAACTCCTGCATCCCGAAGAGGATTCGACGCTGTACCGGCTTCAGTCCATCGCGAGCATCTGGGAGCGCTCGCGAGACAATGACGGACATCGCGTAGTCCAGGTAGGACACGCGCATCTCGTCTTCGATGCGGACAATGGCGTGAGTCTCCGGGGTGTCCTGGACCATGCGCACTCCGAAGGTGAGCAACCGCTCATACGTCGGTCGCTACGGGGATGAACTCGTAATGGGGGGAGGTGCTCTAAGTCTACCAGTACTCTGAGTGTCATGGAGGCTTGATCGCCTGATTTGACGGGCTCTTCCGATGATTCTAGCAAGTTGTGCATGGCGCTTGAACGCGCCGCGTTCGGAGTCCCACGATCGAGCACCCACCGTACGCGTGACCACATCGGTGGGTGCTCGATCGTGATCCGAGCGATCGATCTCGTATCTGGAGATCGTGAGTTGCGGCGAATCTGGTGGCCACGCCAGTTCGCCGACATAGCCGCCCTGCCGCTCGAACACGGACTGTGACCAACCGTTGGCTGAAACGACTGCCAGTGACCATGGCGCACCACTGATGAACCCGAACGCAAGCCGCCTGGAGTCCGGCGATCAAGCGAGGGCCAGAGGCACACCCTCCAAGGCTCGTGCAGGTCCCTTGCCGTTGACCTCAACCGCCGCGTCCGAGGGCGACGCGATTCAGTAACTGGATACCTCGCTCGTGCCGGTGACTCACATCGATGTGCCCCGTCGTTGTCAGGGCGTATCGCTGCCGTGTAGCGCATGTCGGGCGATACGGCACCTCGTCGCCCGATGCCCCAATGACATCGACCGACACGTCGACCTAGGTGCCCGGGTAGCCGGCCTCGATCGCTACGTAACTGCCGTCCTCCACGACGTAGGTGAGGACTCCGCTCAGATCGGGCGCCAGCGGAACTCACTCACTCGCTGTCCGTGTGGGTATGCCCGCGAAGGCGACGAAGAGCGCCGTGACCGAACTCAGCGCGAACACCAGCCTGTGATAACTGCAAATGCGAAGGGTTCCATCGTGTGCCCCTCAGGTAGTTCGGGGAGGCACACTGCTGCGGGCGTTTTGGTTCCCGGCCTAGCCCGGACCGCCGCCCTTGAAGCCGTTGTGCTCGATCGCCTCCAGCGCGGCCACGTAGTGGTCAGGCAGCCCGATTGCGCGCGCCCCACGAAGCATCGTCTCAAGGTAGGCAGGCGATGGCAGATATCCATCGGGGTGGATGTCGGCGACCTCGTATGAGCGACAGGTGACCAGATCGCCGTTGGCGGTCTCCAGTGCCACCTGAATGCGCCGATAGGCGGGCGGGTCGCGGAAGAGCCCCTCCTGCCGGTCCAGCGGCTCCGAGTGCGCCTCATCGATCATCCAGAGTGCGCCCCAGACTGCGGAACCCGGCTCGGGGCGGATGTTCGCCACACCACCGTGCCACGTGTTCTTGCTCTCGATGCTGAAGGCGAGCCGGTGGTCGGCCAGCTGCGCTGTCGTGAGGAAGCGCGCCGAGGGGCAGTGGATCTGCAACCGCGCCGCTTCCAGGTTGGAGCCGAATCCGAAGTAAAGGAACGGCGCGCTCACGGGGTCGCGCCTCGCTCCACGGGTTCAGCGCGCGCGGCACGCTTGGCGCAGGCAGCAACGAACGCCTCGAATAGCGCCGTCGAGGCGTTCCGCATCGATGGCGCATCCGTCATCTCCGGCCGCTCCGGGTGCCACTGGACGGAGAGACACCAGCTCAGCGCGGGGTCCTCAAGCGCCTCGACCACGTCCTGGTCGGCGCTGCCAGTAATGCGTAAGCCGGAGCCGATAGTGCTGGTGAGTACGGCCTGATGGTGACGCGAGTTGGTGTGAATCGTGGTCGCGCCCGTGATCGAGTGGAGCAGGCTGTCGGGCTCCACCTCGACATCGTGCCAGCCGGAGGCGATCGACTCACCGTCCTTGCCGCGGCGGGCGCGGTGTGGCTCGCGTTTGTCTAGGTGCTGCAGCAGGCTGCCACCGCGCGAGGCGTTGAACATCTGGTGTCCGCGGCAGATCGCGAGAATCGGCACGTCGCGTTGCTGCGCTTCCATCAGTAGCGCCGTTTCAAAGGCATCGCGGGCCGAATTGGTATCGCTGACGTAGTCGCCTGCCTGCTGCCCGTAGCCGGCAGGGTCGACATCCACTCCAGCGGTGACGATCAGGCCATCGAAGTCGCGCGGCACTTCGATGCCGGCCGCCAGGTCGGCGGGGGCCGCTTCTCCACCGGCGCGCTCAACGCACAAGGAGTAGTCGTTCCATGACTCTCCTCGCACCTCTTCGGCACGGGTGATCAGGATGCGTGGTCGAGGTGCAGTGCTCACGCGACCTATCGTAGCTGGAGCATCGTCGGGGCGGATCGCTAGCGGTCCGCCCCGACGATGCTCCGTGTAGTCCTCGTCTTCTTCGCCGTCGTGTAAGTACGTGCTATTAGCGGGGAATCTCGCTACAGCGCATGAACATTGGAGGGAAAGTGGGTGTCCGGGGCGCAAAGATTTGAATTGTGCCCGGTCCGTCTCAGATCGTCGCTATGCGGTGCCCGAGCCTTCTTCTAGAGCGGGTGTTGTCCACCACCGTCACAGTAGGTCGCTGTGCGCCCCCGGTGTAAGGACCTATGTAATGACGCAGTTTCTCCGCCGAGCGTCCGAACAGCCCGTGCCTCGGGAATTCCTCGTCCCGCTCGATGACGAGCCGGTCGGCGTTGCTATGAATTGCTGCGTCAGACGGTCACTTTGGCGGTCATTGGTGGTCAGTTTCTAGCGCGTCTGCTACCGCTAGGCAGGATTCATTCCCTTCTGGTTGGTTGTAACTACGTTGGTGCCGTCGGCATCCATCACGAAGATGCGCCAAGTCCCATCCCGGTCACTCTCGAAGGCGATGCGGGTACCGTCCGGTGACCACACCGGATTCCCGTCCCGACCGTCGTTGTCGGTGAGTTGCTGGACGTGGTCGCCATCGGCATCCATCACGAAGATCTCGTGGTCCCCATCCCGGCTACTCGCGAAGGCGATGCGGTTGCCGTCCGGCGACCACGCCGGATAGCGACGCTCTGAGACGGACCGGGTACAATTCAAATCTGGGCACCCCGACCACTTTTCCCGCGATGTTCATTGGCTCACACGTGCCCTGCTCATCCCGACGCGTACTTAGCACGTACTTACAGCTCCGTTGGGTGACTCGATCAGCGCAACATGGTCAGTGGAGGGTGTGAGATCCACTCAACGAGCCAATTCTGTGCGATTTCATTCTCTAGCCCCCCGTGCCTGCCTGAAGAGGTGTCGCTTCAAGCTGGATATACTCGAACACCGCGAGTCTGGATTCTTGGATCAATATCGACGTTCCGTCGGCCCCTCTATCCAGTTACACCACAGAGCAGTTGGCCGACTCCCCTGAAGCTCAGCTCTTCGGTCCGTACGAGTTGCCATAGGGATTCCCAGATTCCAGGTAGAAGAGCAACAACACGAGCCCGCCGAATGGCACGAAGTTGAGTAGGTACCACCAGCCCGATCGGTCGCTGTCGTGAAGCCTGCGAATACTCACTGCGAGGGTCGGCAGGACCAGTCCCAGGATGACAATGAGGGACACGACTGGGTCGATGAACACGGACACTAGATAAGCGATCACAAAGAACAAGGCCCACCACCAGAACTCGGCCCGAGACGCTCGACCGCTGAAATCGGCGTACTTCGAGAAGCACGTGCTGATTGCCTTTGGGAGTGACATGGTGCCCCGCCCTGTGTCGGGGCTCCTGCGGGAGCGCCGTAGTATGCCGACGGTGGGCTCGCAGCCGTGGGGGCGGATATCGGTCGTGCTGCACTCGGAGCGGTGCCGGTGAGCTGCGCGCGGAGGTTCAGGGCTTCTTGATTCGTAGGCTGCGCGAGCAATGCGCGATCGACGAGTTGCGTTGCGCGTGCGGTGTCCTGCTGACTGACCGCCTCCAGTGCCTGGGTGATGTAGCTCTCAGCCAGCCTCGATGCACTGTCGTTCATTCCCGCTCCTGTCCCTCCCACGCTCGGAGATGCTCGAGGACTGACCGCGGTACCGCATGACGTGCAGTAGCGGACGCCATCGGCCAAGTCCGTTCCACAGTTGGTGCAGTACGCCATTGGTACCTCGTTCGGTTCAACACTCGGTCGAGCGTCGCCATGTGGGGGCGATGGTACGCGGGAGCCGGGACGAGGGGCGGGGCTCGCTACGCAGCGCGGTTCAGGGGTAGCGGGTAGAGCCACGTGGTCGAGGATCGTGCGGGCTTTGGGTCACACGGGCCGGTGCGAACCGGAGGACCG
>JABIST010000439.1 GCA_018700215.1 Dehalococcoidia bacterium
CGTTGAAGCCGATGATCACCCCGGTCGATGCCATCGCGAGCTGTACGTCGGACTCGTTGATCGTGCCAACGGCGGCGTGGATCACGCGTGCGTTCACCTCTTCAACGCTCAGCTCTTCCAGCGTCTCCACCAGCGGCTGCAGCGATCCCTGAACATCGGCCTTCAGCACAATATTCATGTCCTGGACGTTGCCCTTGTGGATCTCACCGAACAGCGAGTCGAGCGTCACAGCCTCGCGGGTGGAACCACCGGCCAGCAACGCCCGCCGACGGTTTTCCGCTTCCCGCTTCGCGATCTTGTCACTGGCGCGCGCTTCAAAGCGCTCGCCCGCCGGCGGCACCTCATCCAGTCCCATCACCTCAACCGGCATCGAAGGACCAGCCTCGGTCACGCGGTTGCCCTCGTAGTCAGTCATCGCGCGGATACGCCCTGAGGCGAGACCAGAGATAATTGCGTCACCCTGGTGGAGCGTGCCGGACTGCACCAGGATGGTTGCCACCACCCCGCGCTGACGGTCGCTCGCCGCCTCCAGCACAATCCCAATCGCTTCGCGGTCCGGGTTTGCCCGTGGCGGTTCGAGGTCGGAAACCAGCAGCACGTTTTCCATCAGTTCGTCGATACCGTCGCCCTTGAGCGCGGAAATCGGCACCACCACCTGGTCGCCACCGAAATCTTCGGGGACCAGCCCTGCTTCCGTGAGCTGGGTCTTCGCGCGGTCCACATCGGCGTTCGGTGCATCGATCTTGTTGATCGCCACCACCATCGGCACACCGGCAGCGCGGACATGGTCAATCGCCTCGCGAGACTGCGGCATCAGGCCGTCGTCTGCCGCGATCACGATGATCGCGACGTCCGTCACCTGCGCACCACGCGCGCGCATCTGGGTGAACGCCTCGTGACCGGGAGTATCGATGAACGTGATCGGGCGTCCGTCCGGCGCCTTCGCCTGGTACGCGCCAATGTGCTGCGTGATTCCGCCAGCCTCGGAGTCCACCACATTCGCCTGGCGAATCCGGTCCAGCAGCGTGGTCTTGCCGTGGTCCACGTGGCCCAGCACCGTCACCACCGGTGGCCGCGGCACCTGCGTCCCATCGTCTTCCTCATGCAGGCGCATCGAGGTAGGCGCGGCTGCCTCTCCCTCGGCCGGCGCGGCATCGGTAGTGCTCTCGGCTTCTTCTTCTTCCGGGTCAAAACCCAGGTCGGCAGCGACAACTGCAGCCGTGTCGAAGTCCACGATCTGGTTGATCGTGGCCATCACGCCGTTCTTCATCAGTTCCTTGATGACATCCACAGGCGTGACGCCCAGCACACCGGCGAGATCGCTGACGACAATCGCCGCGGGAATTCGGACCGTCGTGGTCTCCTGGGTCATCCTGTTCGCTCTCTGAGCCAGCCCCGCCGAAACGGGGGCCCGTTATTCGTTGTCTTCGGTCTCGCTGGACGCGTCGTCGAGCTCGTCGAAATCATCATCCAGATAGTTGTCGCCATGGAGCGCGGCCTGGATCTCGTCCTCGTCGTACTCGATTTCCTGGCGACCGCCGCGCCGGCTCGGACGGGCTGGCGCCGCACCAGCGCCACCACGACGACGTGCACGACGACGTTCGCGCTCGCGCTCCTGCTCTTCTTCCTCGGCCAGTCGCAGCTCCCGAACCTCGTCCGCGAAGCGGAGCACGCTCGGGTCTTCCCGCTCTGACGGCGGCGCGACAACGCGCGCTTCCTCGATCGGAGGGGGCTCGACCACCGCAGCTGGTTCTTCCTCGGCGAACTCCGCGAGGATCTCCTGCTCCGGCGTCAGCCGGACCGCGTCGAGCGCCGCCGCTTCGGCTGGCGCCTGCTCGTCGGTCTGCACGGAAACAGCTTCCGGCGCACCCGCCTCGTCTGACAGCTCCGCTGCCGGCTGGCTCGGGATCGCTGCATGCTCCGCCAGCAGGATCGGCTCAAGGTTTGGCTCCGGCGGCGGGTGCAGGTCTTCACCCGCTTCGATCATCGAGCCCTCACCGCGGATGTCGATCCGAAGCTTCGTCAGCTTCGCCGCCAGTCGCGCGTTCTGGCCCTCTTTACCGATTGCCAGGCTGAGCTGCTTATCCGGCACGGCGATGAATGCCGTGTTCGTCTCGTCCTCGATGTAAATCGATACCACTTCGGCCGGGCTCAGCGCATTTGCGACATAAGCCAATTCGTTCGGGTCCCAGCGGATCACGTCGATCCGCTCGCCGCTCAGCTCGTTGACAATGTTCTGGATGCGCGCACCCCGCACACCAACCACCGCACCGATCGGGTCGACCCCGGGCTGTCGAGAGATCACCGCCACCTTCGTCCGGAATCCGGGGTCACGGGCGATGTCCATGATTTCCACGGTCCCACGGGCGATCTCCGGGACTTCGAGTTCAAACAGCCGCTTCAGCAGGTCTGGCGCCGCGCGGGAAACCAACACCTGTGGCCCGCGGGTCGCTCGGTATACCTCTTTGACGTAGACACGCAGCCGCTGGCCGATGCGGTAGTGCTCGGCGCGGATCTGCTCGGAGTACGGAAGCACTGCCTCGGTTTGGCCCAGGTCCAGGATCACCTGCTGGCGGCCGCGCTCAACGCGCAGCACCGTGCCAGACACGATCTCGCCTTCCTTGCCCGAGAAGTCCTCGAAGATCGAGTCGCGCTCAGCCTCTCGCAGTCGCTGCAACACCACTTGCTTGGCGGTCTGCGCGGCGATTCTTCCGGTCTCTGGTGTCGTCTCAATCGAGCGACGCACCGTGTCGCCGATCTTCACCTCTCCGAAACCCAGCTCCTTCGCCCGTGCTGGCGACAGCTCGATTTCGTCGTCTTCAATCTCATCGTCGTCGATGATCGCCCAGGTCTGCCACGCGGCAATGTCGCCGGTGTCGCGATCAATCCTCGTTTCAATCGTGGCGTACTGGGTGTCGTCGTTCTTGAACGACGAAGCCATCGCTGCCTCTACGGCAGCGAAAACCGTATCGGCGTTGAAGTTCTTCTCGGCCGACAACTGGGTGATAGCGGTGACGAAATCGTTCTTCATGCGCTCCTGCCGTGCGAACCCGCCGTTGAGACGGTCGTATCGAAACTGGCCAAAATGCGACCAACAAAAAACGTGGGCACGGCGCCCACGTCTCTCAGTAGAGGCCGTGCAGATAAATATCGTAGCACTGGCGGTACCGGACCCTCAACACAGGCGGCATCACCGCCTACGACGAAAGCGCCGCCAGCAACTCTTCGCGAATCGCCCGCACGTGTGCCACCACGTCGCCGCGAGCCACCTGCTCCGACTCTTCCGAGTCCCGCCGCTTCAGCTCCACCACGCCGTCGCCATGATTCCGAGGTGAAACGGTCAGTCGCACCGGCACCCCAATCAGGTCTGCGTCGTTGAACTTCACGCCCGGCCGTTCGTCGCGATCATCGAACATCACGTCCAGGCCCGCGTTCTGCAGCTCCAGATAGAGCGCCTCAGCATCCGCCGCCACCGCTTCGTCGCGATCGAGGCTCAGGCCCACCAGGTACACGTCGTGCGGCGCAATGCCCGCCGGCCAGACGATCCCGTTGTCATCGTGATGCTCATCCACCGCCGCCGAGAGGATGCGCTCCACGCCGATGCCGTAGCAGCCCATCACCGGCGTGATCTGCTCGCCAGCTTCGCCTTGCACCGTGACGTCGAACGGCACCGTGTACGTCTGGCCCAGGCGGAACACGTGCCCCATCTCAATTCCACGACGTGCCTGCAGCACCCCATCGGTGCCGTCCGGGCAGTTCGCGCACAGGTGCCCGTCCTCCGCCAGCGCGATGTCAGCGACAATGTCCGCGGACCAGTCGCGCCCGTAGTTCGTGTTCAGCAGGTGCAGCCCCGGCTTGTTTGCGCCAGCCACGAGGTTCGTCGCCCCGAGGATCGAAACGTCCGACACCACCTTCAGCGCCTTGTTCACACCGATCGGCGATGCGTACCCCGCCACCAGTCCGTACGCCGCAATCTGCGCGTCCGACATCGGCGTGATCTCCCGCGCATCCAGCGCGTTCATCAGCTTCACCTCGTTGACCTCAAGGTCGCCACGAACCACCGCAAACACCGGGAACGCGTCACCACCCGCGCGCGGCTCGGCCATCACAAACACAGCCTTCGCCGTCGCTCGCGCCTCGATCTTGAGGAACTCCGCCAGCGCATCGATCGTCGTGACCCCCGGCGTCGCAATCTCCTCCATCGGCAACGCATCGCCCTCGATTGCGGGCGGGCGAACGAAGTCGGCCTTCTCCTGGTTCGCGGCGTAATCGCATTCCTCGCAGAGCAGGATCGTGTCTTCGCCCGTCTCCGTCAGGAAGATGAACTCCTGCGAACCCTTGCCGCCAATCGCCCCGGAGTCGGCTTCCACTGGCACTGTCGGAATCCCGCAGCGCGCGAAGATTCGCTGGTAAGCCGCGAACATGTCGTCGTACGACCTGTCCAGCCCCGCCTCGTCCGCATCGAACGAGTAGGCGTCTTTCATCGTGAATTCACGGACGCGAACCAGCCCACCGCGCGGTCGCGTCTCATCGCGCAGTTTCGTCTGCACCTGGTACAGCGTCACTGGCATATCGCGGTACGAACTCGCGTGGTCCTGGAAGAGGCGAGTGATCACCTCCTCGTGCGTCGGCCCCAGCACCATCGCGCGCTCGCGCTTATCCGACAGCCGGAACAGCACATCGTTCATCGATTCCGCGCGCCCGGACTGCTCCCACAGCTCCGCCGGCTGGATCGTCGGCAGCAGCACTTCCTGCCCACCGGCCCGGTCCATCTCCTCGCGGATAATCTGCTCCACCCGTCGCTTCACCCGACGACCCAGCGGCAGGTACGAGTACACCCCCGCCATCAACTGATCGACGAACCCGCCGCGCACCAGCAATTGGTGCGCGATCGTCTCCGCATCCGCGGGTGCTTCTCGGAGTGTCCGGCCAAACTGTCGTGACATTCGCATGCCCGCGAGGATAGGAGCGCCACCGACCCCGAGCAATGAGCTGATGCTCGTCCGCTGACCCGGTCAGGCAGCGTCAGCCGCCAGTGAGTATCATCGATGTGATTCGATTGGCTTCGCCTGATGTGGAACGCACTCGCTCTCACCGTGCTCGTGACGTCCCTGCTACTTCCGCTCGCTGCAGGGATCGTCGCCTATACCCGCACGGGGCATCGCTCGTTCCTTCAGATCCCGTTCGCGATGGTGTTTGTGCCGATCGCTACCAGTGTGCTGGTCGTCTCGTTGTTCGCGTTTGATGGCGGCGTTGCGCCGCGATGGGTCTGGCGTCTACCGCAACTCCTCGTAACGGTGCTGCTGGTCGATGCTATCCGGCGCCTGGAACGGCGCCTCGCATGACTATCGGTTGGGAGTCATTGCCGTGGACGGTGCTGTCTTACTCGCTGACCGCCGCGCTGCTCTTTTTCTGCGTGCGCGCCTACAGACGTTCCGCTCAGGTCGGCTTTCTGGTTCTGGCAGTTGCTCTGGTCGTCTGGCCGTTTGTTGGGCTGCAGATCATCTGGCCGCTGCTTGATCGATTCTTGGATGAGGTTCGCGAGGGAAGCCGCAGTCGTGCTGAAATAGCGCTTGCACGCTCGCTGCTCGCCTCGGTTGGCAGCTCCCTCTTCCTCGCCTGGGCCCTCATTCTCCTCGCCCGCCCACTCCACCGAAGTCGCCGCGCATAACCGCTCGATGAACCCGCGCACTGCCGGCCCCGCCGTCAGGCAGTGGCAGCCGCCGGTGAGTATGATCAATGTGATTCGACTGGAGCCCACCCGTGCTCACGGCACTCGCGATCACCTTCGGTCTAACTGCATTGCTCGTACCCCTCGCCACCGGGATCTACACGTACACCCGAACCGGCCACCGCTCATTCCTCCAAATACCGTTGACCATCGTCCTGGTGCCGTTCGCGTTAGGACTCCCGCTCGCCCTCTGGTTCGCGTGGCGCGAGCCCGGCTTCGATTGGTTGTGGCTGCTCCGATTGCCGTCGCTGGTAACGGCGGCACTACTGATCGACGCGATTCGACGGCTGGAGCGACGACTCTCATGAACGTCACCGGCGATACGTTGATTTGGGTCATCGTCTCAACGTTGTTGAGCGTGATATTGCTCTTCTTCTGCATTCGGGCCTACCTGCGCTCCGGCCAGCGCGGCTTCTTGCTCCTGACAGTAGCCCTGGTTGTTCTGCCACAGCTGAGCGGCTTGATGCGTCGCCCGCTGCTGGATTGGGCTCAGGATCGAGGTTGGTCCGCACAGGAATACGGAGTGCTGAGTCTCGCCCAGTTCTCTCTCGAGATGGTCATCCTCGCCTGGGCGCTCATCCTCCTCGCCCGCCCACTCCACCGAGGTCGCCGCGCATGACCGCCCGAGGTGCCCCGCACCTGCACTAACCCCCGAGGATCAGTCCCCCGCCGGAGCCGGCTGCGGCGTCTTCGTCGCGATCACGTCGTCCAGCACTCGCTTCACCTCATCCAGCACGCTGTCGTACGGGAAGTGACCAACGATCTCTTCGCCCAGCTTCAAGTTCACGCCCAGCGGCCCGCACCACATGCCGATGTCGGCGTCGTCCGTCTCGCCCGGCCCGTTCACGCGGCAGCCCATCACCGCGATCGTCACGTCGTAATCCTTCGCGTACTCGGACATCGCCTTCACGTGCTGCGCCAGCTCAATGAACTTCTCGTTCTCCACGCGCGAGCAGGAGGGACAGCTAATGATGTTCAGCCCGTGGTCCAGCGAGGTGGGCACAGAGCGGAATCGCTTGTTGGCGATGTCATCGAGCAGTTCACGGCCAACCGTGATCTCCTGCCCCTTGTCATCGAACGGCAGCGTCAGCGACACCCGGATCGTGTCGCCGATCCCCTCGGCGATCAGTTGCTCGAACGCCACACGCGTCTTGATGATGCCGTCGGGCGGCATCCCCGCCTCGGTCACCCCCAGGTGCAGCGGCACCTCCGGACGCTCGATCGAGAAGCGGCGGTTCCCCTCCACAACCTTGCGCCAGTC
>JABIST010000240.1 GCA_018700215.1 Dehalococcoidia bacterium
CGACGCGGGTGCGGAAGACGGTGCGGCCTTCTTCTCCGGGGACGGTGCCGTGGCCCCAGTTCTTGATGGCATCGGGAAAACGTTCGGCGAGTTGGGCCCAGGTGAGGCCTTCGGCTTCGCCGTAGCGGTATTCGTCGAGGCCCTCGATGAGGGTGGGTTCGAGGTTGTGGTGGGTGCCGATGGCGGCGGCGGTGTTGGATGCTCGGATGCGGGTGCTGGCGTAGAGGGCGGCTACGGGCTCTGAGGCGAGGCGCTGGCCGACGCGGCGGGCCTGTTCGCGGCCGAGGTCGGTGAGGTCGAGGTCCATTGAGCCGGTGATGATGCCCTGGATGTTGCCCTGGGATTCGCCGTGGCGGACGAGGATGAGGGTCATTTGCCCCAGCCCTTTGTTCCGAGCAGTTCGAGGAACTGGCCGAGCATGCGGGCGGTGGCGCCCCAGATGAGGTGGTCGTCCCAGACGTAGGCGGGAACAGTTGTTTGCTGGCCGTCGCGCTCGATGGGCTTCCAGCCGTGGGAATCTTCGGAGAGGAGGTGGGCGACGGGGACGTGGATGAGTTCGGTGACTTCGCGCACGGCCTCGGTGAATTCGATGGCGAGGCCGGCGGGTGCCGCGCCGACGTAGGGGCGGATGAGGTAGCCGGTGCGGGTCTCGGTGTCATCGAGCTGGCCGTAGATCTCGATCAGGTCGGCGGCGACGCCGATTTCCTCGTGGGTCTCGCGGAGGGCGGTGGCCTGGAGGTCTGTGTCCTCGGGATCTCTGGCGCCGCCGGGGAGGGAGATTTCGCCCTTGTGGTGGCGGACGGTGTGGGTGCGCTGCTGGAAGACGAGGTGGTCCTCACCTCGATGTTCGTGGAGGAGGAAGAGGACGCCGGAGGCGCGGAGATCGCCGAGTTCGAGTTCGTTCGGCTGGTGGTCGGCGAGGGCCTGACGGACGCGGTCGCGGAGCATGGGCTCTCCCGCCGGTGTGTTCCGGAGTGGGAAGGGTTCGGTGGTGGGCCCGTCGGGATTCGAACCCGAGACCGATCGGTTATGAGCCGACTGCTCTAGGCCGCTGAGCTACAGGCCCGAAGGGCGAGTATAGGTGCGAGGGTGTTTTGTGGTGTAGGTCAGGCGGCGCGTTGCTGGGTTGCGCCGGCGACGACGAGTGCGAGGAGCTGGTTGCGCCAGCCATCGAGGTCCATGGGCTTTTCGAAGACGGCGCTGGCGCCGGCGTGGCGAGCTTCGGTGCGATCGGTTTCGGTGATGAAGGCGGACATGAGGGTGACGCGGATGTCCGGGCGGTCCTGGGAGAGCCGCTGGACGACATCGAGGGCGTCGCGGCTGCCGAGGCGGCGGTCGATCAGGAGCTGGGAGCCGAAGGCGGCTCGCGTGGCGAGCGAGTCGATATCGGAGGGGTCGACGATGGCGATGTTGCTGCCGGGGGCGACGTCGTCGAGGAGGATTTCGATGAGGCCGGCGTGGGCCGGTTCGTCGTCGACGATGATGATGTTCGCGAAATCGGTCATCGGGTGGATCCATCCAGGGGTAGTGAGACGCGGACGCGTCCCTCGCTCAGTTCGAGTGATCCGCCTTCGCGGTTGAGGGCGACTTCGATGCAGGCGAGGCGCTCGATGGGGCCTCCGGCGTAGTTCTGGAGCGACGCGGTGAGGGCGGTCAGCGGGGAGGGATCGTCTGGGGCGCCCTCGATCGCCCATTCGAGCGTGACGTGAGTCGCGGACTGGTCGATGGAGAGTGAGTTGTCGGAAGCGGCGATGGCTTTGGCGAGGTCTGTGCCGGTGACGCGATCGAGGAGGACGGCGATGTTCGCGGTCGCCTCGGAAGGTGCGTCGGGGGCGACTACGTCGAGGGCGAGCGAGCCTGGCGCGATGGGCCGGCGGGTGGCGCGGGAGAGGGCGTTGAGCGTCGAGAGCATGCGCTCGAGGTCGACGGAGGCTGCGCGGAGGGAGTTGAGCGCTTCGGTGGTGGACTGGGAGATGTCGTCGCCGAGGGTGTGTTAGAGGACCTGAGCGCTGAGGGAGACGGTGAGCAGGGGGGAGCGGAGGTCGTGGGAGACCGAGTAGAGGAGCGAATCAAGCAGATCTGATGCTGAATCCACGAAGCTCTCACTGGTACTACGGGGCGAAGTGGTCATTGCGCTTGCCCGTTCGATCTGTCGCCCGTGGTCAGCATTGATGATTGTCCTTAGGTGGCGTCCCCGACTACCGGGGAAAACGCTGATTCGTCGGAATGGTGGCCGCGCGACCAGAGTACGCCCTGAGGGGACTGGGCTCAGGTGACCGATCTGCGACCGCTAGGCGACCGGGCCGAGTTGCTTGCCGCCGAGGATGTGGAGGTGGATGTGGAAGACGGTCTGGCCGGCATCCGGACCGTTGTTGAAGACGAGTCGGTAGCCGGCTTCGTCGAGGTCGAGCTGCGTGGCGATTTGCTTCGCGGTGAGGATCATGCGGCCGATGAGTGGGGCGTCGCTGTCTTCGAGGGCGGCTGGACCGGTGGGGGGCTGCCCCCGGGGGATGAGGACGACGTGGGTGGGGGCTGAGGGGGTGATGTCGCGGAAGGCGATGAATTCGGGGTCCTCGTAGACGCGATCGCTGGGGATTTCGTCGCGGAGGATGCGGGCGAAGATGTTGTCTGGGTCGTAGGTGGTCACGGGCAGCTCCCTCGTGCGGGACGATTCTAGCTCGGAGGGGGCTAGCTGGTGGTGAAGTTGCGGGTCTGGAGGCGAGCGATAGGATGCGGGCAACGTGACATTTTCGCCGTCCACCGTGCGCGCCAGTGCGCACCTGAGCGCCCGCCTTCGCTCGTTGATCGAACGATCTCCGAGTGGCGGGCCCATGGTGATGGCCGGATTCGTGGGCCTGATCACGGGATTGGCGTCGGTTGGCTTTGAGGAGCTGATCGACGGCGTTCAGTATCTGATCTTCGACTGGTTCCTGGATGAGGTGCTGGCGAGCCGGGGTAGCTGGACGATTCTGCTTGCGCCAGTGATCGGTGGGCTGCTGGGCGGAGCATTCACGTTCTTCCTGGCGCGAGAGGTTCGCGGCGCCGGAGTATCGCCGGTGTTGCTGGCGGTGGAGACGCGCGGTGGGCGGATGTCGCCGTGGGCGGCGATCACGAAGCCGATTGCTTCGGCACTGACGATTGGGTCTGGCGGTTCGGCCGGTGCGGAAGGGCCGGTGGTGCAGATCGGCGCCTCGGTAGGTTCGACGTTTGGTCGGGCGTTGCGGCTGTCGGACGAGAACGTGAAGCTGCTGCTGGCGGCGGGTGCGGCGGGAGGGATTGCGGCGACGTTCAATGCGCCGATCGCGGGGGTGTTTTTCGCGCTTGAGGTGATTCTGCGGCGCTTCAACACGCGGAACTTCAGTGTGGTGGTGCTGGCGGCGGTGATCTCAACGGCGACGGCGGTTTCGCTTCGCGGGGATGCGCCAGCGCTGCCGATTCCATTGGATGAGCCATACAAACTGGTGAGCGCGATTGAGATTCCGCTGTATGCGCTGCTGGGGGTGCTGGCCGGGGGAGTCAGCGTGTTGTTCGTTCGGACGCTGTACTGGACGGAGGACCGCTTTACGGAGTCGGTGGTTCCTCCGCTGCTGCTACCAGCACTGGGAGGGCTGCTGGTGGGCGGGATCGCGCTGCTGGACCAGGATGTGCTGGGGCGTGGTGAGGCGGCGCTGAGCGAGGTACTGGGTGGTGAGGGGTTGATCCGGACGCTGGCGGTGCTGCTGGTGCTGAAGATGGCGGCGACCTCGTTGACGATCGGGAGTGGTGGGAGCGGTGGGGTGTTCGGACCGTCGCTCTTTATCGGCGCGATGCTGGGCGGGGCGTTTGGCGCTGGATTGCACGAACTGCTGCCGGACCAGACTGCAACTTCAGGCGCGTACGCGACGGTGGGGATGGCCGCGCTGGTGGCAGGGACGGCGCGTTCGCCGATCACGGCGGTGCTGATTCTGTTCGAGATGACGAGGGACTACGACATCATTTTGCCGGTGATGACGGCGGTGGTAGCGGCGACGTTCGTATCGCAGTTGCTGAGCAAGGACACGATCTACACGTACCGGCTGTCGCGGCGCGGTGTGGTGATCGACGACGAACAGTTGCCGGTTGATGTGATGCAGTCGCTGCGGGTCTCGGATGCGATGAACCCGGTTTCCGTGCGGATTGCGGCTGATGCGCCGATTCGGGAGATCGCGCGGCAGTTGTCCGAGGACCGGGAGAGCATCGCGCTGGTGGTGAATGATGATGGTGAGCTGACCGGGGTGATTACGGACACTGATGTGACGCGGGCGCTGGGCGAGGACGCCGAGCGTCTGACAGCGGGTGATGTCAGTTCGACCGATGTGCTGACGATCTATCCGGATCAGACCCTGGCTGACGCGCTTGGCGTGTTTGGTGTGCGAGGGGTGCATGCATTGCCGGTGATGTTGCGTGATCAGCCATCGATTCCGTGCGGGATTCTGAAGCGAGCCGACGTGACCAACGCGTATGCAACCGCGACGGATCAGCGGGAGACGCAGCTGCGTCGCGGCCGGTTGGAGCAGGTGACGAGCGACGACGTGCGGTACCTGGAGATGCGGGTGGAGCGTGGGAGCGCGCTGAGCGGCCACCGATTGAGTGAGGTAGCGCTACCGGAGAACGCGATCATGGTGGCGGTACGGCACGACGGGGCGACGCTGATCCCTCGGGGCAACACGCGGCTGCTGGCAGGGGACCGGGTGACGGTGATTGCTGGCGCGACCGCGGTCGATCGACTGCAGGAGATGTTCCGACGTCCGGGCAGCGACAAGCCGCCGGGGTCGTAGCCGTCGTCGTGGCCGCGGCAGGGGCCACAGCAGGGGCGGCAATGCGAGACGGGGTGCGGCGTGGATGAGTACTGCATCGCCTGGCTCGATTTCGCCGTGGGTGGGCGGCCGTCACGATTCTTCAAGCTGGAGGCAGATTGGGAGCGGTTCAACCGCTTCGTGGGGTATGTGGCGTCGCTGGCCTCGGAGGACCGGCCATCGGAGGACGAGGTGCGAGAGCGGATCGACGGGTGGCTGCCGCGTCGTGGGGACTGGGTGGACGAGCTGATGGCGGTGTATCGGGGCAGTCTGAGTGTGGAGGAGCACGAGGCGGAGCAGCGCGAGGGTTGAGTGCTGGGGGTGGTGGGTCTAGGCGGCAGCACTGGTGGCGCCATTGCTGCGTCGGTTGCGCCAGAGGAGGAAGGCTCCGGGGGCGGTGACGAGGATGGCGGCGGGCAGGAAGAAGAGGATGAAGGACTGATCCTTCAGGTAGCTGGTGGAGTAGAAGTAGATGATGTCGATCAGCAGCCAGGGGATGATGCTGACGAAGTAGAAACGGATGAAGCCGAGGCGTCCGAGCGCAGCGAGGAATGTGACGACATCGATACCGATGCCGGTGAGCGGGAGTGCGAAGCGGAGCGAGAACAGGGTTCGGTAGGTCATGCGGCCGCCGAAGCGCTCGACAAAGGCGGCGGCGCGTTCACCTGAGAGCAGGCGGAGGGTGCGATCGCCGAAGTGGCGGGCGAACCAGTAGTTGACGACGAGTGAGGCGCTCTGGGCGGCGACGGTGCCAGCGATGGAGACTTCTGGCTCAAAGAGGAGAGCGGCGACGTTGACGGTGGCGAGATCCGAGACGGGGTTGAACGGGATGGTGAGGCCGAGGAAGAGGACAAAGGTGAAGACGAGTGGGCCGAAGATGCCCGCGTCGTCGACAGTTCGTTCGAAATCCGCGAAGGAGAAGTTGACGGTTTGCTGGAGGACGACGACGAGGATGAGGAGGGCGATACCGAGCACGATGAGGCGACGTGGGATGTGTCGCACCTGTTTGAGGTAATCCACGTCTCGACCGTCCGCCGCTTCCGTCTCAGGTGCTCGCGTGCCGGGAAGCCGGTTCGGCGGTCACATTCTCTTCGGCCAAGGCTAACGCGAACTCCGTCTGACAGTCCGATGCAATGGCTCAGATTCAGGCGACGGAGATCGGGAGTTTGGTGAGGCCTCGGAGGAGGAGGGTGTCGCGTCAATCGTGGATTCGCCCAAATGGTACCATAGTGATACCATTTAGTCATGGCGATGACTTTGCGGACTGATGACGAGCTTGAGCGCGCGCTGCGGGTGCTTGCGGAGGCCGAGGGGCTATCCCGGCAGGAGGTGGTGCGTCGTGCCGTGCTGGAGCGGTACGAGCGGGCTGGTCACCGGGCACGCGTGGATGAGAGCAGTGGCCGGATGATCGAGCGGTGGGGCGATGTGCTCGACCGCCTGGGATCTGTGTGACTGATCTTGAGTACCTAGACCTCGACGACCTCCTGAGTCTGATCCGAGCGCTGAGCATTGGACCAGTTCGAGATCTCGGTCTGCTTGATTCTGCGACCGCTCGACCTCGCTCGACAGCGTTCGGTACCGAGGCGTATCCGACGATTGAGGGCAAAGCGGCGGCGTTGCTGCACTCTCTTGCCCGGAATCACGCGCTGATTGATGGCAACAAGCGGCTGGCATGGTTGGCGACCGCTACCTTCCTGGATATCAACGATCGCGGCACGGCGTTGGGCGATGACGAGATCTTCGGGCTGGTGATGGATGTTTCTGCGGGATTGGATGACATCGCCGAAATCGCGCAACGTCTCGGTATCCGTCCTAGCTGAGAGAGGCGGGTGTGAACGCTCCTGTTGATCGTGGACAGGGGCAGTGCGTTCACGCGGTGGTGCTGGGGCGTGACGAATTCAGCTGACGGTGAGCGGGAGTTTGGTGAGGCCTCGGAGGAGGAGGGTGCCGCCACGTTCCATGTCAGTGGCGCCGCGGGCGATGTTGGGGAAGCGCTGGAGGAGGAGCGTGAAGGCGACTTCGGCTTCGAGGCGGGCGAGTGGGGCGCCGAGGCAGAAGTGGGGACCGAGGCCGAAGGAGAGGTGCCGATTGGCCTCGCGGGAGGCGTCGAATCGGTCTGGGTCGTCGAACTGCTGCGGGTCACGGTTGGCTGCGCCGAGCATGAGCATGAGCAGATCGCCCTGCGCGATTTGCTGGGTGCCGAGGGTGGTATCGCGGCGGGCGATGCGGACGACGCCCTGGACGGGGGAGTCGTAGCGGAGCATCTCCTCGATGGCGGCGGGGAGGTAGTTCGGCTGGCTGCGGAGTGATTCGAACGCCTCGGGGTTGTCGAGCAGGGCGAGGGTGCCGTTGCCGATGAGATTGGTGGTGGTTTCGTTGCCGGCGACGAGTAGGAGGATGGCGAAGGCGAGGATTTCCTCGTGGGTGAGCTGCTCCTCGGTGGATTGGGCGGCGACGAGGGCGGAGATGAGGTCGTCGCGTGGTTCGTCGCGTCGGGCCTGGATGAAGTCGTTGAAGTAGTCGATCAGTTCGAGGGTGGCTTCGCGCGCCTCCATGATTGCGTCTTCGGCGTTCAGGAGATCGGTGGTGGCGGCGATCTTGTTCGACCACTGTTTGAAGCGGTCGCGGTCCGAAGAGGGGATGCCGAGCAGTTCGGCGATGACGATCACGGGGAGCGGCTGGGCGAAGGCGGTCATTAGCTCGAAGTCGCCGCCGGAGGGCGGGAGGGCATCGAGTAGCTGCTGGGCGATCGCCTCGATACGGGGGCGAAGCAGTTCGACACGCCTGGGGGTGAAGGCGCGGTTGATGACACCTCGGAGGCGGGTGTGCGCGGGTGGATCGACGGTGAGGAGCGTTTGGACCTGACCGAGTGCTGATGTGGCACGTTGCTCTCGGATGGCATCGCCGAGCTGGCCGGAGGCGTTGAGGCCATCGGAGGAGAAGGTGTCGGGGTCGCGGAGGACGGCGATGCAGTCTTCGTAACGGGTGAGAATCCAGGCCTGCATGGCGATGCTGCGGTGTACCGGCTCCGCAGCGCGGAGGCGCGCGTACTGGAGATGCGGATTGATCTTGTAGGAGGGCACGAACGGGTTGAACACGACCATTGTGTCGATCTTACCGCTGTTCCGCGGCGTGTTCCGTAACTATTGATAACGTGATCGTGTGGGTGCGAAGCAGGGAATCGTGGAGACGAATGAGCTCGATGGTTGCTGAAGCGAAGAGACAGCGACGACCGCCGATGGGGCGGCTGCGTCGCACGGTGCCGCTGGCGGCGACGGTGGTTGGGATCTGGCTGCGCTGGCGGTGGCTGCGGATCAAGCGCCGGGTGTTCGGCGTGGAGCGGATGGCGGAGGCGACGCACGAGTTTCATCGAGCGTCTGCGCTGGCGGTGGTGCGTCGGGCGATTCGTCAGCAGGGGCTGATCATCAAGACGTGTCAGTTCCTGGGTAGTCGCGCGGACATTCTGATGGATGAGTACGTGCGGACGCTGTCGCTGCTGCAGGACCAGGTGCCGCCGCGGCCGTGGGCGGAGATGCGGCCGGTGATCGAGCGTGAGCTGGGCGGTTCAGTGGACGCGCTGTACGCGGAGTTCGATCGGGAGGCGATTGCGGCGGCATCGTTGGCTCAGGTGTATCGGGCGAGGCTGCACGACGGGACGGATGTGGCGGTGAAGGTGCAGTACCCGGGCGTGGCGGCGCTGGTGCGGCACGATTTGGATGCGCTGCGACTGCTGGTGAATATCTGGGCGAAGTTTGAGCAGGTGATCGACTTTCGTCCGGTGGTGGATGAGATGGAGCGAAATGCGCCGGAGGAGGTGGATTTCGTTCACGAGGGGCAGGCGGCAGAGCGGGTGGCGGCGCTGCTGGCGGATCGGGACGATGTGCTGATTCCTCGGATCTACTGGGATCGATCGTCGAAGCGTGTGCTGACGATGGATTACATCGATGGGATCAAGATCAGCGATGTGGATGCGCAGCGTGCGGCCGGGATCGATACGCCTCGGGTGGCGGACACGCTGATCGACTTGTTCAACACGATGATCCTGGAGCGTGGGATGTTCCACGCGGATCCGCACCCGGGGAATCTGTTCGTCGTGCCGAACGAGGTTGAGGGGGAGCCGGCACGGATTGGGCTGGTGGACTTCGGGCTGACGAAGACGTTGCCGGATGAGTTCCGGGAGCAGCTGATCGTGCTGACGAGCGCCATCGTGAGTGAGCAGCCGGAGGCGATTACCGGGACGATGGAGGAGATGGGGTTTCGCACCCGCGAGCGGAACGACGAGACGTATACGGCGCTGGGTGAGGCGTTCCTGGGCGATGTGTTGCGCTCGGGGAAGTCGTACGCGGACCAAGAGATGGTGGCGGAGATCAATGAGCGGCTGGGCTCCGTGTTGCGGTCGAATCCGCTGGTGGATGTGCCGGGCGACGTGATTCTGATCGCGCGTGTGATGGGGCTGCTCTCAGGCCTCGGAAAGATGCTGGAGTCGGAGACTGATTTGCTGGACGCGCTGATGCCGTTTCTGGACCCGGACGCGGAGATTGTGGCGGGCTGACCGGTTACTCGGTGAGGTAGCAGTCAGTGTTCTTCGTGATTTGCCGGTGGGTTCAGTCGCTCCTCGATAGTTCCGATTCTTAAGGCAGTACCCAGAGTCTGGGCGCTGGGACGGCGCCATGGTGGCGCACGACCGCGCTGGTTTGGACGATCCTGTGAAGTTGCTACGTTCCCTATTCCGAGAAGAGCACGGCCAAACGATGGCGCTGTTGACGATTACGCTGCTCACGCTGATTGGCGTGGTGGCGATCGTGATCGACGTTGCAGTATTTGCTGAAGAGAAGCGCCAGCTCCAGAACGCGGCAGACGCCGCGGTGCTGGCGGCAGCTCGGGAGCTGCCGGCTAGTCCCGCGGCAGGCGAGGCGGCGGCGTTGAACTACCTGACATCGAACGGCTACACGGTGTCGCCGGGCGATGTTTCGGTGACGATTACGACGCCCTACGCCGGGAATACGGAATTTGCAGAGCTGGTGGTGACGAACCACGACGTGCCGTATCTGTTTGCTCGGGTGCTGGGCTTCATCTCGTTGGATATCAGTGCGCGTGCGGTTGGCGAGGTGGTGACGGGGTTTGAGGACGATTACGCGATCTTCGCGATCGACAATTCGTGCGGAGCGGCAGGGATCTCGATTGGCGGA
>JABIST010000441.1 GCA_018700215.1 Dehalococcoidia bacterium
AGAGACGCTGTCGCGTGAGGCGGCGGAACAGGGCTACACCAGCATCTGGACACCGGACGGCGCGGGCAACGACGGCTTCCAGCTCTGCGCGCTGCGCTGGCGCGCCAGCAAGGACGTGGTGCCCGAGGGGCTCGCCACCGGTATCTCCGTCTCGCCGGTCGCCTTTCGCTCGCCGGTCTCGTTTGCCAGCAGCGCCGGCACGCTTAGCGCCATGACTGGCGGCCGCTTCAGCCTCGGTATCGGCACGGGCGGTATCTACCAGCCGGCCACTCGCCGCAACCTCGGATTCCGCACCAAGTCCGCCCTCGCGGTGATGCGCGACTACGTTGCGACGACACGCGCATTGCTCGCCGGCGAGACCGTCGACTACGAGGGTGAGGCGATCACCCTCAAGGGCCTCCGCCTCGGCTTCGACCCCTCGCTCCGAACGCCGATCCTGCTCGGCGCGCTCGGTCCGAAGATGCTCCAGCTCGCCGGCGAACTCTCCGATGGCGCGGCGATGAACTGGTGCAACCCCGAGCGCGTCTCCTGGAGCCGCGAACAGGTCAACGAAGGCGCACGCTCCGCCGGTCGCGACCCCTCCGAGCTGAAGCTCGTCGAATACATCCGCGTCTGCATCGACGAAGACATCGATGTCGCCCGCCGCGGCCTCGCGCAGGCGACGATGGGCTACGCGCTCGGCGCCAAGGTTCCCACCGAGCGAGGCCGTCAGTTCGCCTACCGTGGCCACTTCGAGCGCATGGGCTTCGCCGACGAACTGCTCGAACTCGACGCCATGCGCAACAACGGCGCCACTCAGGACGAGCTACTCGACGCGTTCCCGGACGAGATCCTGAACGCCGTCGGCGTCTTCGCCACCCCTGGCAACGCGCGGCAGGCGTTCATGGCGCTGGCGGAGGGGCTCGATACCGCCATCGTCCGCGTCGTCGCCTCACGCCCCGGCATCGATGCGGCGCGAGCGGTGATGCAGTCCTGCGCGCCTGCTTCTAGTTGAGCGCTTGCGCCCCCACATAGAACGAAGCCGCTACCATCCGCGAGCAACGGACAGGCCACCGATGAAAATCACCGACCTCACCCTCAAGCTCTTCGCCTGGGACGACATCCCGCCGACCACCTACGGACAGCTCGCGCCCACCTTCGAGGGCTCGACCCAGCTCGGCCTGCTGACGATCTCCACGGACGAGGGCATCGAGGGCCACGCATTCCTCGGTAACGCCAGTCGTGGCGCGGATCTCGATGGCATCTCGATCGTTCGGCACCTGAAGTCGGTCGTCGTCGGCCAACACCCGCTCAATCGCGAGCGGATGTACCAGGAGCTGATGAGCCGCCAGCGCTACACCACCCTGCGCGCCATTGGCGCTGTCGATGTCGCGCTGTGGGACCTCGCTGGCAAGATTGCGGGGCTGCCGATTCACCAGATGCTCGGCTCCTACCGCCAGAGCGTCCCCGCCTACGCCAGTTCCGCCGTGCTCGATTCTCCCGAGGCGTATGCGGAGCAGGCCGCGCAGTACAAGGCCGATGGCTGGGCCGCCTACAAGATTCACCCGCCCACCCAGAGCGTCGGGGGCGACATCGCCGTCTGTCGCGCCGTCCGCGAGGCCGTCGGCGACGACTACCGCATCATGCTCGACTCCACCTGGGCCTACGACTACCCGGACGCCCTCCGCGTCGGCCTCGTCGCCCAGGAGCTGAACTTCTACTGGTACGAAGATCCCTTCGCCGAGGACGACATCGGCAACTACGTGAAGCTTCGCCAGAACCTGGACATCCCGCTGATGGCCACCGAGTACTCGCCCGGCGGCTTCACCAACTACGCCCCCTGGCTGATGGCCCAGGCCACGGACTACCTCCGCGGCGACGTGGCCGTGAAGGGCGGCATCACCGCCATCCTCAAAGGCGCCCACCTCGCCGAGGCGTTCCACATGAACTATGAGGTCCACCACGGCGGCAACTCGCTCAACAACGTCGCCAACCTCCACGTCATCATGGCGATCAAGAACTGCGAGTACTTCGAAGTCCTGCTCCCCGCCGGTGCCCAGAAGTACGGCCTGATCGAGGACATCGATCCTGACGAGGACGGCCTCGTCCACGCCTTCAACGAACCCGGCCTCGGCGCCCAGATCGATTTCGACCTGATCGAACGCAAGCAGACAGCCGTGCTCTCATAGCGCGGCCCGCATTACTCACTGACGACGAACGAAGGAGCTCCCATGGCTGATCTAGCAGGACGAACCGCACTCGTGACCGGCGGCAGTCGCGGCATCGGCCGCGGGATCTGCATCCGGCTCGCCACCGACGGCGCCGACGTCGCCATCAACTACGCCAACAACCTCGACGCCGCGAACGAGGTCGCCGAGGAAGTGCGCGCCCTCGGGCGTCGCGCCGAGGTCTACCAGGCCGACGTGGCGGATCGCGGCGCCGTCGATGCGATGTGCGAGCAAGCGATCGCCGACTTCGGCCAGATCGACATCCTCGTGAGCAACGCTGGGCTCGGTTCGGCGTACGTGAACCGCCCGAGCATCGTCGCGGCCACCTCGGAGCAGTACCAGACGCTGCTCGGCGCGAACCTCTGGGGACCGATCCACGTGGTGCAGGCGCTGGTCCCGCAGATGCGCAACCTCGATCGCGGCGACGTGGTGATGATCTCCAGCGTCGCCACGGACTCGATGGGCCCCGGCTTCGGCCTCTACGCGCTCAGCAAGGCGGCGATGGAGGCGATGGCCTTCACCCTCGCGAAGGAAGAGCGCGACAACGACATCCGCGTCAACATTGTCGCCCCCGGGCTCGTCGATACCGACATGGGCAAGGCGCTGCTCGTCTCCCTCACCGGCAGCGACGACGTCGACATGCGTGACCGCGATGCCAGCTCCCCGTTCGGTTACGTCTGCACGCCAGCCGATATCGCGGCGACCGTGGCGCACCTGGTTTCCGAGGATGGTCGTTACATCACCAACCAGAAGATCCGCGTGAACGGCGGCGGTTTCTAGCGCTCCCTCGTCGTGTGTGGGTGAACGCAGTGAGGGTGCTGTGCTTTCATAGGCCGCCTCGGATGCATCACACCCGGACGAAGGAGTTCCCATGGCTGGTCTTGAAGGACGAACCGCGCTGGTCACCGGCGGCAGCCGCGGCATCGGCCGCGCGATCTGCCTGCGTCTCGCCAACGATGGCGCGGACGTTGCCATCAACTACGCGAACAGCGCCGACGCCGCGAACGAGGTCGCCGAGGAAGTGCGCGCCCTCGGACGTCGCGCCGAGGTCTACCAGGCCGACGTCGCCGACCGCGATGCCGTCAACGCCATGTGCGAGCAGGCGATCGCCGACTTTGGTCAGATCGACATCCTCGTGAACAACGCGGGCATCGGCTCCAGTGGCATCAACCGCCCGACGATCACCGAGGCGACGCAGGAGCAGTGGGAGCTGCTGATCGGCGCGAACCTCTGGGGCCCGATCAACACCTGCCGCGCCCTGGTCCCGCACATGCGCGCCGCCGAACGCAGCGACGTGATCATGATCTCCAGCGTCGCCAGCCTGAACATGGGCCCGCGCATGGGCCTCTACTCCATCGGCAAGGTCGGCGCGGAAGCGCTCGCCTTCACCCTCGCCAAGGAGGAGCGCGAGCACGGCATGCGCGTCAACATCGTCGCCCCCGGCCTCGTCGACACCGACATGGGCCGCAAGCTGATCACGCTGCTCCCAGGCTCCGACGACATGCGCGAACGCGATGCCAGCTCCCCCTTCGGCTTCGTCTGCACCCCCGCCGACATCGCCGCCGAGGTGGCGCACCTCGTGAGTGACGATGGTCGTTACATCACGAACCAGCGCATCTACGTGAATGGCGGTGGCTTCTAGCTCGAAGCCTCGAATGGCTGGATATGCCGCCATTCGACAGCTACTCCTCGCGCACCTCGATCGCGCCGGACATCGCCTCCGGGTCGCTCTCGTCCGCGAAGTACGCCTCCTGCCGATCGTGGAAGTGCACCACGAGCCGCGTCTCCTCGCCCGTCGCGATCGGCAGCGAGCGCGCCATTTCGAGGGTGCGCGCTTCGTCCGCGTACAGCGTGAGTGAGTGCTCCTGCTGTCCCGCGTTGCGCAAGATCAGCGTGAAGTCCGTGTGCGTCGGCGACGCGAGGACGAGCGGGTCATCCGAGGTCTGCGTGGCACCCTCGGAACTCACGACGGTGATCGAGCCGTCGCCCAACTCCAGCGTGTAGGTGACGTTGTGCGCACCCGGCGCGCCAAGCTGGTTCAGGTCAGCGTCGTCGCAGCCGACACCGATCAGCGCGAGCGCCGCGAGCAGCAGTGCGGCGATCAGTGGTCGAGCAACTGTGGTGGTGTTGCGGTTCATTCGTAGCCTCCGACATCCGCGAGTTCGATACGCCGCCCGATTGGGGCAGGCGACGTATCGAAGTTCGTCGGTCGGTCTAGTTGTCCATCCCGGACATGTCAGCCATGCCGCCGCTTCCGTCCATCTTGCGGATCTCCACCATGAACGAGACATCGCCCGCGTGCTCAAAGTGCAGCGTCGCGGTGAACATATCGCCCGGCATGAGCTGCTCCGGGATCTGCATCAGCATGATGTGATTGTGGCCCGGCTCAAGGACGAGCTCGCCGTTAGCGGGAACATCGTAGCCATCGACGTGCACCATCTTCATGGTGTCGCCGTCAACCTCAGTGGTATGCGTCTCGGCCTTGCCTGCGATCTCAGCGGGGACCGAAGCTGAGACCAGGTGGTCTGCCTCACTGTTGTTCTTGATCGTCGCGTAGATCGCCGAGGTCGGGTTCTCCACGTCCATCGTTCCGCGCGCCCACGCGTCCGTGACGGTGATCGATGCCGCCGGCTCCTCGGTTGCGGCCGCTTCGGTCGCGTCGTCGTCAGAGTTGCATGCGATGAACAGCATCGTCGACGTGAGGGCGGCGAGGGCAAACGCCGCCCCGCGTAAGGTCAGTTTCAGATTCATCATTCTCCTCGTATCCAGTGACCCGGCGCGGCCAATGCCGCTGCCGGTCGGTGTGACGGTTTCAGGTTCCGGTCGTGACCGGAACGCGAGCCGTCAGATACGAGGTGGTGGAACCGGTACTTGAGTGGCAATCGAGCCAGGCTCACTCGCCTGGTCCGCGTCTACCGAGCTGAACAATGCCGGCACCGGCAGCTCTGCCAGCGCGCCCACCGGCAGCGCCGGCGCAGTCACGCCCGTGCCTGTCCCGCCCGCGCCCATCGTGAACACCAACGAGGGCTCGTCGTCCTCGACTGGTTCGGACGCATCGGAGGCTGTCGCCGGAGCAATCGGATGCGGCGCTCCGTGCAGGCTGCAGTAGTCATCTGGATCGAGTGCGGGGGCAATCAGCGTGGATGCTTGCTCGTCCCACGGGTGCGCGTGGTCACCCACGACACCCGAGCTGCTGGCGTGTCCGTGTGCCGGGTTCCACGCTGCGAAGGTCGGCGTCGCGATCGAACCGAGGCTCGTCGCCAACAGCCCGATGATCGCGAGCCCGCTCAGAACCCGCCGCGTTCGCCTACCGAGCACCGAAGTGCTTCGTCGCCTCATCCATCCACGCTACCGCTCGCGAGCTGCGCTCAGTCGGGACGTTTGTCACCCGTCGTTCGGGACCCCTTGAGGCGTTATGGCCCGTGTTCTGCGTTCCGCCCAGACAGCGACCAGCAGTAGCACGATTCCGAGCACGACGAACGCCGCCGCCTCGATACCGATTGCATCCGCTCCGCGCACCGAGGCCGGCGTCAGTGCCACACGCAGCAGCGCCGCCGCCCCGCCCAGCGCAATCAGCGATGGTGTGAGAGGCCGCTTCAAGGAGAGAAGGCCGCCCGCCGCGATGAGCAACAGCGTCGCCTCGATCAGCGGGGTCGCTAGCCGCGTATCGGACAGTCCGGACATCGCGAATCCCAGCGGGGCTGGAGCCTCGGCTCCGTAGCAGGCGTCGCGCACCACGCATGCCGCGTCGTAAGTCACTGTCGTAATCACCAGCCCCGCCGCCAGCACCGCGAACCAGGCGAGGCGCGCCTCGGACAGCCCGCGTTCACCTCGGGTGCGCCACAGCACCACCGCGGCCGCGCCAAGCACGCCGAGGAACACGTGCAGCCCGCCTTGCAATCGAATCAGCACCAGCGGGTCGGTCAGCGACGACGGTGAGTCGGTGACGAGGAACCCGAGCCGCGCTACGACGACGAACGCGATTCCCGCGTTCCAGAACAGGTCGCCGACCTCGGAGCGAGGGAGGCGGAGCAACGTAGCGACGTGCTTGCCGGAGAGCGCGAGCGTACCGGCCACCAGGAACAGCGAGACGTACTCCCCACGCAGGTAGATGAAGTCCAGCACCTCGCTCACGGTGCCGCCTCTCCGTCGCTGGCCGTCGAGGTTTGCGCCTCCTCGATCAGCACACGCAGCCGCGCCTCGGTAATCGGCCCCAGGTGCGTTGCGACGAGCCCGCCATTAGCATCCAAGACATAAGTCGTTGGCAGCACCTGTACCTGGTACGCGTGATCGAACGAGCCGTCATCAATCGCGTGGCGGAAGTCCAGATCAGCCTCCGCCGCAAACGCCCGCGCCGAAGCCTCGGTGTCGTCCTGCACCACCCCGAGGAAGCTCACGCCCGAACCCTCGAGGTCGGCAGCCACCCGACTCAACGTCGGTGCCTCCTCGCGGCAGGGCGGGCACCACGAGGCCCAGACGTTGATCACCACCACCTCGCCGCGCAATTCGTCGGAGTTGAGCGAGCCACCATCGAGCAGCGGCAGCTCGAACGGCGGCGCCGCGATCCGCTCCGGCGGCGCGGGACTGGCGAGGGCGAAGCCAGCCACGATCAGCACGAGCGCCAGCGCCGCGCCCGCGCCGAGCAGCGCTCGCGCGATCGAGCGTCGCGTCACCTCGATGGCGGGAGGGGAGGGGGTGTCGGTTGTGGTCACCCCTCGATGCTATCGAGCGATCGACGAACCCGCGTGCGAGCGCTCACTCGCGTGATACGAAGACGGGCGACCTCTCGGCCGCCCGTCTCGATTCGATCTTCCGAGGTCGGACAAGCCGCCCTCCGGGATAGCCGGATCCTAGCCTCTGGGCAGTCCCAACCCGCGTGTCGCGATGATGTTGCGCTGCACCTCGGAGGTGCCCGCCGCGATCGTCGATGAGACCGCCATCACGTACGAGCGCGGGAACTGCGCCCGCATCGGCGCTCGGTCACGCTCCCACAGGTTCGAGTGCAGGCCGAACATCTTCACGCCGGTGTTCGCCAGGCGCTGGCTCAGCTCTGAGTTGAACAGCTTCGAGGTGGACGCCTCGTAGTTCGGGATCATGCCGTGGTCCTGCATCGAGATGATTCGGAAGGAGAAGTTGAACATCACCTCCGTCTCGATCGCCCGATCCGCAATCTCCCCGCGCAGCGACGGCTCCGAGGCCATGCGCGACATCGCCTTGCCCTCATCCGTCGAGGTGTACTCGATCAGGCTGTCCACGCTGCGGCGTGCGTCGATCGCGCCCGTGATGTTGGAGCGCTCGAAGTCCAGCAGCGTCATGCCCACGTACCAGCCGCGGTTCTCTTCGCCGACACGGTTTGAAATCGGCACACGAACGTCCTCGAAGAACGTCTCGTTGAAGCCGTGCTCCCAGCCCATGTTGATCAGCGGTTGGACCGAGATGCCCGGCGTGCTCTGGTCCATCAGCAGGAACGAGATCCCGCGATGCTTGGGCGCATCCGGGTCCGTCCGCGCCAGCACGAACAGCCAGTCTGAGAACTGCGCGCCGGAGGTCCAGATCTTCTGGCCGTTCAGTACGTATTCGTCACCATCGTGCACTGCGCGTGTCTGCAGCGAGGCGAGGTCCGAACCCGAACCTGGCTCGGAATAGCCCTGGGCCCAGATCACGTCTCCGGACAGGATTCCACCCAGGTGCTGTTTCTTCTGCTCTTCCGTGCCGTGGACGATCAACATCGGCCCCAGCATTCCAACGCCGGCGCCACCAACGCCCGGGGCTCGCGCCTCAGCCATCTCACTGCGATAGATGAATTGCTCCATCGGTGAGAGCCCGGCGCCGCCGTATTCCTTCGGCCAGTG
>JABIST010000443.1 GCA_018700215.1 Dehalococcoidia bacterium
GGCCTCGAGCGCGGTGGACCGCACGAGATCACCATCACGCTCCCGGACGACTTCCAGGTCGAAGAACTCCAGGGCAAGACCGCCTCCTACTCTGTCACCATCCACGAGGTGAAGCAGGAGCTGCTCCCAGACGCCGACGACGAGTTTGCCAAGTCCCTCGAAGAGGACTTCGAAACGCTCGATGCGCTCAAGGAGCGCATCGCCGCCGACCTGCTGGAGCAAAAAGAGAAAGCAATCCACGACGAGTACCGCAACGAAATCGTTGACCTCCTCGTCGCCCGCGCCACGCTCGATTACCCACAGGTCATCGTCGAACGCGAGATCGATCGCTTCATTGATGTCGAGTCCAACCACGCCTCCCACACCCCGGAAGGCCTCGACCAGTGGCTCTCCACCACCGGCCAGACCATCGATGAAGTACGGGAGCGCCTTGCGGACCAGGCGGACAACGCCGTCCGCCGCGCGCTTGTCCTCGGTCAGTTCTCCGCCACCGAAGAGATCGACGTCTCAGACGATCTGATTAACGAAGAGATGGACCGGCTCATCCTCTCCATGACCGGTGGCCAGGAAGCTCCCCCTGAGCAGGCCCAGGCCATCCGAGGCATGATCGACACCGAAGAGGGCCGCTCCTCCATCCACAACCAGCTCCTCACTCGTGTCGCACTCGAGCGGATGGAAGAGATCGCCTCGCAGCCCGAAGACGAATCCGCCGAGGCGCCAGAACGTGGCCGTCGGCGTAGTCGTCGTCGCGCCAGCGCCGAAGATGGTGACGCTCCTGAGGCCGCAGCAGACACCTCGGATGCCCCCGAAGCCAGCGACGATAACGCTAGCGAAGAGGCTGCCGAGGAGTAAGAAATACGTTGAAATCCGCCAGAAACGGCGGTTTGCCCCTAGTCAAGTCGGCACCGATCAACCGACGATCCCAGTAGCTGAAAGCGAGCACCGATGACGTACCGGGCCCCGCGACTCGAAGACTTCTCTCCCGGCTTCCTCAAGCCGGAGAATATTGTGCCGATGGTCGTAGAGACGAGCGCGCGAGGTGAGCGTGCCTACGATATCTACTCGCTGCTCCTGAAGGAGCGGATCGTCTTCCTGGGAACAGGAATCGACGACCACGTAGCGAACAGTATCGTGGCGCAGCTGCTCTACCTGGATCGAGAGGAGCCGGATCGCGACATCTCCATGTACATCCACTCCCCAGGTGGAATGGTGTACGCAGGACTCGCGATATTCGACACCATGAACCTCATCCGTGCTGACGTCTCAACAATCGCGGTCGGCGTGACCGCCTCCATGGGCACCGTGCTGCTGTCTGCTGGCCAGAAGGGCAAGCGTTTCTCGCTCCCCAACGCCACCATTCACATGCACCAGGCACTCGGTGGCGGCTCAGGACAGGCCAGCGACGTTCAGATTCAGGCGCAGGAACTGATGCGCAACAACCAGAAAATTCGCCAGATCCTGGCTGACGCAACGGAACAGCCAATGGAGCGCATCGAGCGCGACACCGACCGTGATTTCTACATGTCCGCACAAGAGGCCCAGGAATATGGTCTCGTCGACGAGGTGCTGTCCAAGCCGAGCGAGTGATCGCTCTGCACTGGATAGCTGAATAGACCGGGGGATCGATGGCTGGATCGACGCGCAGCAACCGGGTTCAGTACAACTGCTCCTTCTGCGGGAAGAGTCAAGATCAGGTGAAGCGCCTGATCGCCGGCCCTGGCTCCGTATACATCTGCAACGAATGCGTGGACCTCTGCCAGGAGATCATCTCCGAAGAGACCCAGACCGGGAAGACCGGTGCTGCGGCAGAGAAGACCGTTCGCATTCCGCAGGAGCTGGTCCACCAGCTCGATGAATACATCGTCGGCCAGGACTACACCAAGCGAGTCCTCTCCGTCGCCGTCTACAACCACTACAAGCGCATCGACGCCCCGGTCCAGACCGACGTCACGCTTGAGAAGTCCAACATCCTCCTCATCGGTCCCACCGGTACCGGTAAGACGGAGTTCGCCCGCACCCTCGCCCGGGTGTTGGACGTCCCCTTCTCCATCGCGGACGCTACCGCCCTCACCGAGGCCGGCTACGTTGGCGAGGACGTGGAGAACATCCTCCTCCACCTCATCCAGTCCGCAGACTTCGATATCCAAAAAGCCGAGCGCGGCATCGTCTACATCGACGAAATCGACAAGATCTCGCGCAAGAGCGACAACCCCTCCATCACCCGAGACGTCTCCGGTGAAGGCGTCCAGCAGGCGCTGCTCAAGATCATCGAGGGCTCCGTCGCTTCCGTTCCGCCGCAGGGCGGCCGCAAGCACCCGCACCAGGACTTCATCCAGATCGATACCTCCAACATCCTCTTCATCTGTGGTGGTGCGTTCGAGGGCCTCGAAAAGGTCGTCAGCAAGCGCACCGGCAAGGGCACCCGCTCACTCGGCTTCGCGGCCGCGCCTCAGTCCACAGCCGAGGAAGAGGCCGTTCGCGCCCACATCATGAAAGACGTCACCCACGACGATCTGCTTCAGTACGGCCTCATCCCTGAGTTCGTCGGTCGCCTTCCCGTCGTCTCCGTCCTCGACCCGCTCGATGTCGACATCATGCAGATGATCCTCACCGAGCCGAAGAATGCCGTCGCGCGCCAGTTCCAGCGCCTCTTCCAGATGGACGATGTCGAACTCGTCTTCCAGGAAGGCGCACGCCGTGCCATCGCCGAAGAAGCGCTCGCACAAAAGACCGGCGCACGAGGACTCCGCACCGTCGTCGAGGAACTCCTCCTCGACGTCATGTACGAACTCCCCTCGCGTGACGATGTCGGCAAGTGCATCATCACCGAAGAGACCGTCAGAGAGCGCCGTCGCCCGCTGCTCACCACTGAGTCCGGGCAGCCTCTCTCGCCCGCAAATCTCAACGGTGAAACCGACGCAGATGTTGCTGAGGTCGCCGAGTCCGCCTGATCGGCCAGCGCGAGTAAGAATCAGTCACTCGCCGTGCTCAATGCGCGGCGAGTGTCGTTAACGGACCGATCGCCCTCCTCGGTTGCTATGCTCGCCTCCTGATCCGCGCTCCCAGGGAACTACCATGTCCGCACCTACCCGCGCCCCCAACACTGCCGAGCGCCGAGGTAAGCGCCGCCTGGATCAGCTCCTCGTCGACCGCGGCCTCGCGCCCAGCCGAGAGCGCGCCCGTGCCTTCATCCTCGCCCGCGAAGTCCTCGTCAACGGCCAGGTCGCCCTCCGTGCCGCCGCGCCCACCGTCGAGGACGCCGAAATCGCCCTCAAAGAGACCCCCCGCTTCGTCAGCCGCGGTGGCGACAAACTCGTTCACGCCCTCGAACGCACCGGCGTCACCATCGAAGGCCGCCGCTGCCTCGATGTTGGCGCATCCACTGGCGGTTTCACGGACTGCCTCCTCCAGCACGGCGCCGCCCACGTCACCTCTGTCGATGTCGGCTACGGCCAGATCGCCCCACGCCTCCGTGACGATCCCCGTGTCGAGGTCGTCGAGCGCACCAACGCCCGCGAACTCGAACCGCTCCAGCTGCCCGCCGCCCTGCTCGTCATGGACGTCTCCTTCATCTCTGCCACCACCGTCCTCCCCGCCGTCCTCCGCTCGCTCGAACCCGGCGCGGACCTCCTCATCCTCGTCAAACCGCAATTCGAAGCCGGCCGCGACCAGGTCGAAAAGGGCGGTGTCATCCACGATTCCGCCGTCCATGCCCGCACCGTCGCCCGCGTCGCCGCCTGGGCCAACGACCACGATCTGCGCGTGCGCGGCGTCGTTCGTTCGCCCCTGATCGGCCCCGCCGGCAATCGCGAGTTTTTCCTCTGGCTCCGCGTGCCTCAGAATCGAACCCGATGACTGAACTCGTCCCACCCCAACGCATCGCCCTCTGCTACAACCCCGTGGTTCAGGGCGCCGATGCGCTCGCTCACGCCCTGGCACACCAGGCTCGCGACGCCGGTCGCGACGCCTGGCTCGCTCCGCTCCCCGATCCCATCGAGGGCGATACAGACGGCTTCGGCGATAACGTCGCCGCCTCGGACCTGCTCGTCTGCGTCGGCGGTGACGGCACCGTCCTCCACGCCTCGGAGCACGCCGCTCCCGGCGGCACCCCTATCTTCGGCGTTCGCATGGGCCGCCTCGGCTTCCTCAGCGAAGTCACCGGCGAAGAAGCCACTGAAGGCCTCGCCAACGTCCTCCAGGGCGGCGGCCGCATCGAACGCCGCTCAACCGTCCAGGCCCGCGTCAACGACGACCCGATCGCCTACGCGCTCAACGACGTCGTCATTGGCCGCTCCACCCTCGGCCGCACCGTCTCCGTCGGCGCGCGGGTCGATGGCGTCCTCGTCGCCGAATACCGCGCGGACGCCGTCGTCCTCGCCACCGCTACCGGCTCCACCGGCTACTCGCTCTCCGTCGGCGGACCCATCCTCCACCCCACCTCCGCCGAACTGATCCTCGTCCCTGTCGCCCCTCACCTCACCCGCTCAAACGCCCTCGTTCTTCCACCCACCTCGGAGGTCCACCTCTACGTCGAACGCGGCTACGAAGCCGTCATCACCGTCGACGGCCTCCACGAACGTCCCCTCGACTCCGGCTCAACCGTCGTCGTCTCCCACGCCGATCGCGTCGTCGACTTCGTCCGCCTCGGTCCCCCCAGCCAGTTCTACTCAAACCTCGCAGACCGCCTCGGCTGGCTCCGCGCCGACCACGTCCTCGACCAGTCCGAGGACTAAGCGTCCGCCGACACCGCTCTGCCCATCACCGCCCAGACCCAACCAACGTCACCTTCCAGATGGGCCCTTCGGACTCTCGCTGTCCTGCATCCGTCGGGCCATTCGGAACTGGCGAGTCGGCCCTCACCGTCCGAGACTGTGACCGTGGACCGCCGCTATTCGTGCCCCGAAGTTGGCGGCGACGATCCGCTGAAGAGGTCCTGGATCATGATCGCCACACGCCTGAACATGGACTCGCTCACGGAGGGGCAGGTCGCGGCACTTCGCCAGCGCTTCCCCTACCAGCTCCCCGCAGAATGGGTCGGTCGGCTCGCCGCCAGCGATGGCTGGCAGGCCGCAAACCTCCAGTTCCTGGAGGCCGAACGAAAACGCTCTACCGCCGCCATGCGCCACCTCATGGACGAACTCGGTGTCGAGCGCGTCGATTCCCGAGAAGAGGCGCTCGACCTCATGGAGCTCGCCTTCAGAGTCTTCACCAGCAACGGTGACTTCACCGGAACCATCGACCGCGCGCCCGACGGCGTGCTCCGCGTCGAGGTCCAGCGCTGCCCCGTCTATCAGGCGCTCGAGGACGCAGGCTGGCGCACCGTCACCGCCTGCCCCTCCTGGTACCGCCGCCGCGGTTGGCTCGATGCCCTCGGCGTGCATGCCACAGACTCGCTCCTCGGCGAGAAGAAGTGGGGCGATGTCGCCTGTGTCTCGGAGATCCAGATCCAGCAAGTCGCCTGAACCCCGCCGCTCTCGGACGCAGGGTGCGCACGCACCCTGCGCCCGATCCACTCACGAGCTGGTCGAGACCTACACCCTCCCCACCACGTATCCTGTCTCGATGACCAGCGACACTTCCGAGAGCAAACTCGCGAGCTCGCCCCTCACCGTCTTCCCCGCCACGGTCCATGACGCCGAGGGCATTCACCGCCTCGTTAACCACTGGGCCGCCCAGGGCCAGATGCTCCCTCGCACCCTCGCCGAAACCTACGAAAACCTCCGCGACTTCTTCGTCATCCGCGACGGCGACAATGTCATCGCCTGCGGCGCTCTCCACATCATGTGGGCCGACATGGCCGAGCTAAAATCACTCGCCGTCGACCCCGATCTTCAGTCCGCCGGCCACGGCAGCGCTCTCGTCGCCGCCTGCGTCGAGGAAGGTCGACGCCTCGGTATGCAGCAGCTCTTCGCCCTCAGCTACCGTCCTGGCTTCTTCGAACGCCTCGGCTGGAAGCAGGCCGATGTCATGTCCCTCCCCCGCAAAGTCTGGAACGAGTGCTACCGCTGCCCCAAATTCCCGGGCTGCGACGAAATCGCCCTCATCTACGATCTGAACTAGGTCCCTGATGAACCACACCTCCGGTCACCCCATCCCCGAAACCGTCACCTCCGAGATCGTGCTCGAAGCTCACACCTTCAACATCGAGCGCTCCACCATCCGCTTCCACGACGGCCACGAGACCGACCGCACCGTCGTCCGCCACCCCGGCGCCGTCGCCCTCATCGTCATCGATCACCAGCAGCGCTGGCTCCTCGTCTCCCAGTACCGACACCCCACTGGCCACGACCTGCTCGAAATCCCCGCCGGCACCCGCGAACCTGGCGAAGAGCCCGCCACCACTGCCGCCCGCGAAGTCCGCGAGGAGACCGGCTACGCCGCCGCCTCCCTCACCCACCTCGGCGCCACCTGGATGGCCCCCGGCTTCTGCGACGAATACATCCATTACTACCTCGCCACGGACCTCACCGAAGACCCCCTCCCCCAGGACCACGACGAATACATCGGCGAACCCGTCCGCCTCACCATCGAGGAACTAGAGACCGCCATCCGCTCCGGCGAAATCAACGACGCCAAGAC
>JABIST010000293.1 GCA_018700215.1 Dehalococcoidia bacterium
GGATGGGGTGCCGTGTGGCATGGAGCGGGGTGGTTGTCGCGATGGCCGGGTTCGCGATGCTGTTGGGAGCGTGCGGGGGCGGAGGCGATGACGAGCCTGCATTCGACGGGGCGACGATCAAGAGCGATGACGGCGTGCTGACGGTGCAGGTGCCGGAGGGCGCGGCGGCCGATGGGGTTGAGGTGACGATTGCCGCGCTCTCGGAGGAGGATTGCCCTCGGAGCTGCAGGGGGCGGATGCGGACGCCGTGACGATCATCGGGTACGACCTGGGGCCGGACGGCGCTGAATTCTCGGAGCCGGTGGTGGTGACGTTCCGGATCGACCCGAGTGAGGTTGGGCTCGATCTGCCGGAGGGCGCGGTGCCTGTGGGGGTATTGCTGACGGAGAACGCCGCGGGTGAAATCGAGAGCATCGAAGCCGCGGCAGTGAGCCGTGAAGGCGGCGATGTGGTGGCGCAGATGACGATGACGCACTTCAGCCCCGCGATCTTCGTGTTCTCAGATAATGTGGCGTTCCTGCTAACGCCAGCAGAGATCGAACTGTCCGTTGGCGAGAGCCGGATGGTCGAGCTGGTGAAGCGGGACCTGGGCACGCATGAAGACCTGCCCCGCGATCCAGGTGTCTTCGGAGAGTGGGGAGAGGTAACTCAGCACTGGGATACGGCACCGTTCACGGTGAAGCTGATGGTGTCAGGGCCGGAGTCGTTCGGGAGCGTCACGGTCTCTTGCACGGCACCGACCGATGGGTGGGTGGCGGACGCATACGGTGTTTCCATCTGGAAGGACCGCTCTGACAAAACGGTCGACACTCACCGGAGACTCGTGCTGCTCAATGTGTTCGGAGATCTAGACTTGTTCGGTGCGGCGGATGAGGTGGCCGCGATCAAGCTCGGCGTCAGAGGACGATGCACCGCCGCCGAGGAGACAACCGGCGGAGGCTCGACTGACGGTGGCGGCTCGTCCGTGGAGGTGAACGGCGCGAATGCCGACGGGCAAGCTTCAGGGGACATCGTTGGCGTCGTCGGCGGCTGCAAGGATGGTGGGAGCAAGCACGTCGATTGCGTGCCGTTCATCGACATCACTGGCGTGAGGTGGGGTCCGGTGGACGGTTCACCGAACCTGGTGGAGATCGCCGTGACCCTGGGGGGACCGCCACCGGAGGGTGCCTCCGCGGACCACGTAGCGACTGTCACTGGAAGCGAACCAGGCTCCCGCGTCCAGGAGCAGATCAGGGTGCTGCGGGGGGAATTCAACTGCGAATCGTTCCGCGGTGGGGAACCTGGAGAAGCCTGTGAGTCGCCCGCTCCGGATCAGTTCGTGATCAGGGTTGATGTCAGCGAGCTGACGTACCCACTGAAGCTCGAACTGTTCACGCTACACAACGTTACCGGCGGTCGGGTGGGCGACCACTACGTGATCGAGAACATTGGGGAATAGCGAGGAGCCGGTCCGCGCCTGCGGGAGATTCGAGGCGACCTCGTGAGCGGCGAGGTTGCCCTCGATGCCGAGTTCGTCGAGGGTGGACTGGGTGTGGGGACGCCGGTTTGGGCGTTCCTGCTCTGTTCGGGGTGGTAGACGCGTTCGATGGCGTGGATGGAGCCGTGGGCGAGGGCGGCTGAGGCGATGACGCGGCGTTCGAGGTTGGGGTGGGGGGCGTCGGTGGCGTCGATCGCAGGGGCGGCTGTGGTGATCGAGGGATGGTAGAGGAGGCGGTGGGTTGCGTCGCGGGTGGTGTGGAGTGGGCGCGCTAGAGGGGCGGGGGTGTTCGGGATATGACAACGCGCCCCAATCGGGGCGCGTTGCCGAGGGTACGCATCGCCAGAGGGAGGGGGCCCTAGGCGGCGCTCTTGTCTGTGGGGAGGTTGCCGACGCTGAGGTTGCCGGAGCCTTCGACGCCGTTGATGGCGATCTGGACGGCGAGGTCCTGAATCGGGCCGCCTTCGGCGGCGAGTGCTGCGAGCATCTCGTGCATGTCGGCCTCGCTGACGTGGGTGGCGTTGGTGAGCCCGGCGGAGCGGATGGCTCGGCGGATGGCTTCCTGTGTGCGGTCGGGCGATGTGACCTGGGTCATCATCAGCGCGAGGTCCGCGATCGCTTGTGCCTTGAGCATGGGGTGGCCTCGTATCTCTCGCCGTGCACCGTGCACGACGAACTGTGAACACAACCAGCGTGGCGGGTGGGGGAGAAATCTGGATTGGGGAACCCCCGCGATTGCGTCGGGGGTGAGGGTGGGGTGTGACGGGGGAGTGAGTGTTCAGGGGGTGTGGGGAGGTGGCAGAGGGGCTGTGATATCCGACGATGGCGGTTATTCGTCGGGGTGGACGATGAGGACGGTGGCGGTGGGGGTGTTCCGGACGACGTGATCGGCGACCGATCCGAGGAGCGCGCGGCCGAGGCCAGAGCGTCCGTGGGTGGCGATGACGACGAGGTCGCAGGCTTGATCGGCGGCGGCTTGTGGGATCAAGGCGTACGGATTGCCCTCGGCGACTTGCGTGGAGACTTCGCTCACACCGGCGGCGCGCAGCTTGTCAGCGACGTTGGTGAGGTAGTCCTGGCTGGCGCTGGCCCAGGCTTCGAGGGCTGCTGAGCGATCTGGCTCCTGGAGGTTGCCGATGCGCTCGATGGTGTGCCTGAGGATCGGGGAGCTGAGGTCCGCGGGGTCGACGACTTGCAGGAGGTGGATTGCGGCGCCGTAGGCGAGGGCGGCTGCCTGTGCGTGTGGGATGGCTGCTTCGGCCTGCACGGACGAATCGAGTGGCAAGAGAATCCGCTGGTACATGTGTTCCTCCTGCGCTGGGCGGCTGCGTCACTCTAGCGGAGGTGTCACCTGTCCGCGAGATTGAGTTGACGCGGTGCAGTCTTTGGGTCGGGTCAGGTCAGGACCGGCCACGCGTACTCGCCGAACACTTCACGCATGAGATTTGAGATTTCGCCTACGGTGCATTCCGCGCGCACCGCTTCGAGGATGAATGGCATGGTGTTCGTATCGCCGCTGCAAGCTTCAGCCAGGCGCTGAAGTGCGGCGTCGGCGGCGACTTGATCGCGGTTGATGCGGAGTTGGCGCAGGCGCTCGAGGTGCCGTTCCTCGCCCTCGGGTTCCATCTCCAACAACGGGATTTCGAGTGGCTCCTGGTAGCGAAACTTGTTCACGCCAACGATGATCTGCTGGCCGGATTCGACCTCGCGCTGGTAGCGATAGGCGGCTTCGGCGATCTCGTGCTGCTGGAAGCCTCCCTCGAGAGCCGGGACGACGCCGCCGAGTTCCTCGATCCGCTCGAAGTAGGCGTAGGCCTCGCGTTCGAGGTCGGAGGTGAGCGACTCGACGAGGTATGAGCCGCCGAGCGGGTCGACGGTGTTGGTCACGCCGGATTCGTGAGCGAGGACCTGCTGTGTACGCACGGCGAGCCGGACGGCTTTTTCGCTGGGCAGCGCGATCGCCTCGTCCATTGCGTTGGTGTGCATCGACTGGGTGCCGCCCAACGCGCCCGCGAGCGACTGGATGGCGACTCGAATCAAGTTCACTTCCGGCTGTTCGGCGGTGAGTGCGACACCGGAGGTCTGTGTGTGGAAGCGGAGCCACCAGGAGCGGGGGTTGCGTGCGCCGAACTGCTCTCGCAGTTCGCGTGCCCAGATCCGGCGAGCGGCGCGGAACTTGGAGACCTCTTCGAGCAGGTCGTTGTGGGCGTTGAAGAAGAAGGAGATGCGGGGGGCGAAGTCGTCGATGTCGAGGCCTCGTTCGACGGCCCAGCGGACGTACTCCATGCCGTTGGCGAGCGTGAAGGCGAGTTCCTGGGCGGCGGTCGAGCCGGCCTCGCGCATGTGGTAGCCGCTGACCGAGATGGTGTTCCAGCGAGGCATTGCGGTGGTGGCGAACTCGATGCTGTCTGTCACGAGACGCATGCTGTCGCGTGGCGGGAAGATGAACTCGTTCTGCGAGATGTATTCCTTGAGGATGTCGTTCTGGAGGGTGCCGCCGAGCGTTGCGATATCGATGCCCCGGCGTTCCGCGACCACGATGTACATGGCCCAGATCACGAGCGCGGGACCGTTGATGGTCATCGATGTCGTGATTTCGTCGAGCGGGATGCCGTCGAGTAGTAGCTCCATGTCCGCGAGCGAGTCGACGGCGACGCCGCAGTGTCCGAACTCGCCGGCCGCGAGTTCGTCGTCGTGGTCGTAGCCCATCAACGAGGGCATGTCGAAGGCGATGCTGAGACCGGTCTCGCCGTGGTCGAGCAGCTCGCGGAAGCGATGGTTGGTTTCTTCGACGCTGCCGAAGCCGCTGAACATGCGGACGGTCCAGGGGCGGCTGCGGTAGCCATTTGGGTGGATGCCGCGGGTGAACGGGTAGGTACCGGGCTGGCCGATGTCCTGCTCGTGTGTGATTCCGCGCGCGGCCAGATCGGAGGGCGCGTAGAGCGGCTGCATTGGTCGACCGGAGACGGTCTCGAACGAGCGCTGGTCAACCGGAGTCCGGGGAGCGGTGTCGCCACCGGCTGGGTCGGACGTGGGGGACGTCATCGAACACCTCCTCGCCTCGTGGCCCCGCCTCGTGCGGTGGGGCTACGGAGTGGCGCCGAGCCACTGCGGTGGATGGTACGCGAAGCAGGGTGCGGTCGGTGATCGGAAGCCGCGGGTGGGGATCCGTGGGAAGTTCCGCCTGGCTCGCGGAATCAGCGGCGGAGCGGTGTGCTGTGCAGGAAGCGGTTCTTCGGTACTACGCGGAGTCCGAAGTGTGGTGCGCCCGGGAGGATTCGAACCTCCGGCCTCTGCCTCCGCAGGGCAGCGCTCTATCCCCTGAGCTACGAGCGCACGCGATGGTGCCGAAGGTGAGACTCGAACTCACACGGGCAAAAAGCCCACTGCGCCCTGAACGCAGCGCGTCTGCCAATTCCGCCACTTCGGCATTGTCCATATCCGGCTGTGTATTCACCTGCGGGTCTGACCTGCTGGTGGGCGGTACTGGACTCGAACCAGTGACCTCTCGCGTGTGAAGCGAACGCTCTAACCAGCTGAGCTAACCGCCCATGAACGCACTACCGGTCCAACAGCGTAGCGGTGGGTGTCTGCTGGGTTCAACCGGGTTCCCCGGTGATGACGGGTATAGTGACGCCGATTCCGATAACGGACGGCAAGGAGTGTGTGATGGCGTTGAAGCTGGGTGTGCACACGGGGCAGCAGGACATTGAGTTGGACGAGCTTCGTCGGGTGTGGCGGTACGTGGATCAGAACGGCTGGGACTTCCTTTCAATCTGGGATCACTTTTACGAGGCACCGCCGATTGATGGGACGAGTCCGGCGTTTGAGGCGATTGCTTGCATGGCACTGATGGCGGCGGAGACGGAGCACGTGCGGCTGGGCTGTCATGTGTTCTGCATGAACTATCGGAATCCGGGGTTGCTGGCGAAGAGTCTGTTGACGATCGATCACGCCTCGCATGGGCGGCTTGAGGTGGGGTTGGGTGCGGGGTGGCACGTGCAGGAGCATGAGGCTTACGGCTTCACGTTCCCTTCGGTGAAGGAGCGGCTGGACCGGCTGGAAGAAGGGGTGCAGGTGATCCGCTCGCTGTTCACGGAGGAGCGGTCCAACTACGAGGGGAAGTACTACTCGCTGAATGACGCGACGTTGTATCCGCGACCGGTGCAGGAGCGGATTCCGCTGGTGATTGGCGGTCGCGGGGAGAAGCGGACGCTGAAGCTGGCGGCGCAGTACGCGGATGGGTGGAACGTGCCCTACATCAACCTGGAGGAGTACGAGCGGCTGAACGGGGTGCTGGATGAGTGGTGTGAGCGGGTGGACCGCGACCCAGCGACGATGGAGCGCTCGGTGAACTTGCACATGCTGATGGGTGTGGATGAGGCGGATGCGGCGCGGATTCAGTCGGAGCGGTCGGGGCTGTTCGGTGGCGGCGGTGGGTTGAGTGGATCGCCGCAGCAGGCGATTGAGACGTTGAAGCGGTACCAGGAGGCGGGGGCGGCGCGGGTGAGCATTGCGATCCGTCCGCCGGTGGAGTGGGATGCGTTGCAGGCGTTTGTGGAAGAGGTGATGCCGGCGATGCGGGACTGACCGAGGGGCGCGAGGTAACGGTGGGTAGTTGAGCGGAGGCGAGTATGGACGTTCGAGATCGGATTGACCCGGATTACCGGACGCTGGTGGAGACGATGGCGGCGGCGCCATCCGACTGGAGCGATCCGGTGGCGGAGCGGGCACGACGCGCGGCATTGGCGCCGCCGCCCGAGGTGCCGGACGGGGTGGACTGGGCGGACCACGAGGCGCCGGGGCCGGAGGGTGATCCGGCGGTGACGATTCGGTTGTATCGACCGGCGGGCACGGCGGGCGCAGGGGGCGCGGGGGGCGCGCTGCCGCTGGTGTACTGGATTCACGGCGGCGGCTACCTGGGCGGTTCGTACGAGGGCAGCAATGACACGAACGGGGAGTGGGCGCGCGACCTTGGTTGTGCGGTTGCTTCGGTGGAGTACCGGTTGGCGCCGGAGCATCCGTATCCGGCGCCGCTTGAGGACTGCTACGCGGGGTTGAAGTGGCTGGTTGAGAACGCCTCGGAGCTGGGGCTGGATTCGTCGCGGGTGATCATTGCGGGTGGCAGTGCGGGCGCTGGCTTGTGCGCCGGGCTGGCGTTGCTGGTGCGTGACCGCGCCGAGCTGAGCGTGACACATCAGGTGCTGATCTATCCGATGCTGGATGATCGACGGACGACTGGCTCGAGTCAGTGGTCGACGTGGGTGTGGACGAAGGAGAGCAACGACATTGGGTGGCGGGCGTACCTGGGGGAGCTGTTTGGCGGCGACGAGGTGCCTGCGTATGCAGCAGCGTCGCGGGCGACGGACCTCGGTGGGTTGCCGTCGGCATACGTGATGATGGGGTCGCTCGATCTGTTCTTCGACGAGGATATGGACTACGCGTCGCGGCTGATCGCGGCGGGGGTGCCGACCGAGCTGCACGTGTATCCGGGCGGGCCGCATGCGTTCGACGTGCCTCGGCTGGGTGGCACGTTTGAGCTGGGGCGACGAGCGCACTCGGATACGAAGGAATATCTTCGACGGGCGTTAGCGGAGAGTGTTGGTTAGGTGCGAATCGCGCCTGAGTTTGGACGGGGCCAAGAATGGATGTCGCCGAGCTAGTCGGTCGATGGCTGCCTGAGGCGCGGGTGATCTCGGTGGGGGCGCTGAGCGGCGGCTTCGTCAACGGGATGGAGCGGGTAGAGACGGACGCGGGGACGTTCGCGCTGCGCCGGTGCGTGTCGGAGACGACGGCTGAGATGGTGGCGTGGGAACACGCGCTGCTGGAGCGGGTGACGCCGAGTGTGCCGGAGGTGGTGGCGCCGCTGGCGACAGCGGACGGAGCGACGTTCGTCGAGGATGAGGGGCGGGTGGTCTCGCTGTGGCCGTTCGTTGCGGGGCGGGCGATGGACCCGAGGGACGCAGGCGATCGGCTGGTGGCGGGGCGGATCCTTGGGCGGCTGCACACGGCGCTGTCCGAGGTGCGCGATACGGGCGCGCGGCCGGGATATCCAGCTCTGGTTGAGGCGGACTGGCACGAGAACCGCTGGTGGAGCTGGTCTGGTGTGGATCTTGAATCGCTGGGGGCGTCGGGGATGCCGCTGGACATCGGAGAACGGGTGGACCTTCGGATCTTTGATCGGGCGGTGGAGGAGGTGCCGGAGGCGCTGCAGGCGTTGAACAACGACGCGCTTCCCCGGGTGCTGATTCACGGCGATTTCCATGAAGGGAATCTGCTAATCGGCGATGACGGCGAGGTTGCGGCGGTGCTGGATTGGGACGAATGTCGGTTGGACTGGCGAGCGTGGGATGTGGCGAACGCGCTGTGGTCGTTCTGTCGGAACGAGACGAACTCGGGGCTCGACCGTGAGGCGGCGACGGCGTTCCTTGGTGCGTACGAGCCGCTGGGTGGAGCGCTGTTCGCGGGGGAACGAGCGGCGATGGGGCTGCTGGTCCGGGCGTCGCGGCTGTGGGAGGCGCTGTGGGGGCTGGGCGAGATCCAGCGCGGGCGCCCGGGATGGGATTACTTCGAGCTGAACGTGGCGGCGGTCGAGGGGCTGCGCGGGTTTGAGCTGAGTTAGGGCTAAGGGTGGGGCGATGAGCGACGTGGTGCGATGTGAGTGGACGGGTTCGGACGACGAGTTGATGTTGGCGTATCACGATGAGGAGTGGGGAGTGCCGACTCGGGGAGATCGGGAGCTGTTTGAGTTGCTGACGCTGGAGGGGGCGCAGGCGGGGTTGTCGTGGCGGACGGTGCTGCATCGTCGCGAGGGGTATCGACGGGTGTTCGGGGGCTTCGATATCGAGCGGGTGGCGGCGTGGACGGA
>JABIST010000234.1 GCA_018700215.1 Dehalococcoidia bacterium
CTGGATGCGGCCGTCCTGTACCAGTCGGGACAGCGCCAGCCGCGCGATCTCGCGTCGCACCGGGTCGAACCCGGACACCGTCACCGAACCCGGCGTGTCGTCGATGATCAGGTCGCAGCCGGTCGCCGCCTCGAACGCGCGGATGTTCCGCCCTTCGCGCCCGATGATCCGACCCTTCAGTTCGTCCGAAGGCAGCGGCAACGTACTCACCGTCGTCTCCGCCGTGATTTCCGAGGTCATCCGCTGCATCACCGTCGCCAGCATCTTCCGCGCGCGCGTGTCGCCGTCAGCCTTCGCCGACGATTCCATCGCTCGCACCCGCCGCGCCGACTCCTCGCGCAGTTCCCCGTCCAGCGCGGCCATCAGCTGCTCTCGCGCCTCGTCCGCTGTGAGCTGCGCAATCCGCTCCAGTTCGTTACGCAGGCGCGAACTGCTCTCTTGCAGCTCTCGCTCACCCACCTCGATCTTCGCGATGCGGTTCTGCACGGATTGCTCGGTGGCCTCCAGCTTCTCTCCGCGTCGCTCCAGCGCCTCTTCGCGCTGCTCCATCCGTCGCTCCGAGCGCGTCACCTCACGCCGCGCCTCGCGCGCCTCCTGCTCAGCCGCGTCGCGCCGTTCGAGCGCCTCTTTCTCAGCGACGAGCGTCAGCTCACGAGCCTCGCGGCGGGCATCGCCCACCACGTTCTCGGCTTCGTCGTGCGCGCGTCGTAGCGCACCACGACCGGCAACCTGCAGTACGAGATAAATGACGATTCCGCCGAGGGCGAATCCGCCCACGGCGATTAACGCCAGGACAATCGGGTCCATGGGGTGCTCCGTATGGCCACACCGTCGCGCCGCGATCAGCGTCGCGCTCGGAGGTAGTCGAAATTGCCGCACCGCCATCATCGACGGCGCAACTCATCAATAGCTGCATCCTAGCATTCGACTCTCACGCCGTGCGATGCCCCAGCACACCGCCAGGGCACGTGGCCGCTGAGCTGTTAGCTCAGCTCGCTCTCGACGAGCGCTTCCATACCATCCGATCGGCCCGCCAGATCTGACGTGACGTCGTCCGCCCGAAGTGCCTCATCCATCGCCTGCTTCGCGGTGTCGTTGCTGAACCCGCGCCGCCGCAGGAACGCGTACAGCCGCCGATCCCGCACCTCTGGCGCCAGCCGCTGCAGCGAGCGCAGCCGTTTCCGAGCAATTGCCAGCGCTTCTCCGCGGTCGTCGTGCTCGGCCAGCGCGGACTCCTGCGCTTCATCGTCGATCCCGCGCTGGCTCAGCTCACGCGCCAGCAGGGAACGGCCTCGCCCCCGTGCGCGGATCGTAGTGACATAATCCTTGGCCCACGATTCGTCATCGACGTAGCCCAGTTGGTCGATTCGGGCGAGTGCCCCGTTCGTCTCCGCCTCGCTGAATGCCTTCAGCAGCTGCTTCTGCAGCTCGGACCGCGTCCGCCGTCGGCGCGAGAGAAATTCGAGGGCGCGTCGTACCGCTAATCGATAGCGGCTCTGGTCGCGAATCGCGACCCACTCCTCGGTCAGCAGGGACGAGCCCTCGTGGAGACCGTGCTCAAGCACGGTCTCCAACGGGATCTCGATCGGCGCATCGTCGTCGACGGTGATCGCGGCCACACCGCCGCGTCGCCGTTCGATCGAGCGAACGAGTGCCACGAGGGCGCTACGCGTCGACCGCGAGCTGTGTCGCTTCAGTTGTCTCAGCGACCTCGGCTGCTTCAGTGACCTCGGCCTTCACGCTATCGTCGAGTGCGTCGCTGACTGCGACCACTGCCTCATCCACCGGCAAATCGCTGACGCCGGTCGCCTGTCGCACCAGCAGCTCGATCTCGTTCGCGAGTTCCTCGTTCTCGCGTAGGTAGGTACCGGAGTTCATCCGCCCCTGGCCCAGCCGCAGGTCGCCGTAGGAGTAGAACGAACCCAGCTTCTTCACCACGTCGTACTCGACGGCGAGGTCAAGGATGTCGCCGTGCTTGTTAATCCCGTGCTGGTTCCCGGTAAACATGATGTCGAATTCGGCCTGCCGGAACGGCGGTGCCACCTTGTTCTTCACCACCTTGCAGCGCACCCGGTTGCCGATGAACGTCTGACCGTCCTTCAGCGACTCGATCCGTCGGATGTCGATTCGCACTGACGAGTAGAACTTGAGCGCACGTCCACCGGGAGTCGTCTCCGGGCTGCCGAACATGACACCGATCTTCTCTCGTAGCTGGTTGATGAACACCAGTGCCGTATTGGTCCGCGCCACTGCCGCGACCAGCTTCCGCATCGCCTGCGACATCAGCCGCGCCTGCAGGCCGGGCAGCGAGTCCCCCATGTCGCCTTCGATCTCCGCACGCGGCACCAGCGCCGCCACCGAGTCGACCACCACGAGGTCGATCGCGCCGGAGCGGATCAGCGCCTCACAGATTTCCAGCGCCTGTTCACCGGTGTCCGGCTGCGAGATCAGCAGGTCATCGATGTTGATCCCACACGCTGCCGCGTATTCGGGATCCAGCGCGTGCTCCACGTCAATGTAGGCCGCCGTCCCACCGCGTTTCTGCGACTCCGCCAGGATGTGCTGTGCCAGCGTCGACTTACCGGCGGACTCGGGACCGAAAATCTCGGTCACCCGGCCGCGCGGAATGCCGCCGATGCCAAGCGCGATGTCCAGTGACAGCGCGCCGGTCGGGATCGACGAAACGTGGATCGCCGCCCCGGGGTCGCCCAGGCGCATGATCGCGCCCTTGCCGTGGTCTTTCGTAATCTGCTCGATTGCCCGACTCAGGTCGTCCTGACGGCTCTCCGGGGTGGGCTGCTTTGCGTTCTTCGCCATCTGTGGGCGCCTCTCGTCTGTTCGCCCACCGGGGGGCTGGTCCCTGCTTAACTGCCGTGTTCGGAACAGTAGTAGAACACGCGTTCTACGTCAACTGCCTCGACGAATCCGACCGCTCCTGCGAGTGTAGAGCCGAACGAGGATCTGAGGTGCCGTGCCCATTCCACCCCACAAAACCACGTCCGATGGCAACAGTGCACGTATCGCCGTGCGCCTCGCCCCGCGCGCTTCCCGCGACGCGATCGGCACCGTGATCGCCGGTGAACTTGTCGTTCGCGTCACCGCACCGCCAGTCGATGGGCGCGCCAACGAGGCGCTGACCCGCATGCTCGCCAAGCGTCTCCACGTGGGGCGGCGAAGCATCAAGATCGTCAGCGGCCAGCACAGCCGCCGCAAGGTTGTGGAGATCGATGGAATGACGGAGGAAGAAGTGCGGCGCCGACTCTAGCGCGACTCGGTGTGGCTAGGCGCTCATCAGCCGGCCGCCGATGAACAGCAACAGGAACATGGCGATCATTGGCGTGATATCGATCATTCCGATTGGCGGAATCACCTTGCGCAGTGGGTCCAGGATCGGGTCCGTGACCGCCGCCAGCGCCTGTACGACCGGACCGTTGCGATCGATCGGGAACCAGCTAATGATCGCTCGCGCAAAGATCGCGAACCCCAGAAGCTGAATGACGAGGCCCACTAGCTGAATCACCCGCGACTCCTCGTCGTCTGTGCCGTACTATTCGGCGTCTTCGGCCAGCTCGCGAGCCCGCTCGAATGCCGCCTCAATTGCGTCGTCAAACGACGCTCGAAATCCACCAGCTTCAAGCTCAGCCAGCGCCGCCGCGGTCGTCCCGCCCGGCGATGTCACCGCGTTTCGCAGCTCCGCCGGGTGCGTGCCGCTCTCGATAGCGTACCGTGCCGAACCCGCCACCGTCGCTTCCGCCAGTGCCAGCGCATCCGGTCGCTTCATCCCCAATCGCACCGCTGCGTCCACCATCGCTTCGATCATCAGGAACACGTACGCCGGGCCCGAACCGTGTAGCGCTGTCGCCAGGTCGATCGCCTCGTCGTCGTGCACCTCAATTGCCACGGTCGCCACGGCGTCCAGCACCTGCAGTACCCGTCTGCGCTGTAGTGGCGTCGTTTCTGGCGCCATCAGGTAGGCCGCAGCCCCCTCGCCGATCGCTGCCGGCAGGTTCGGCATCACCCGCACCGCAGCTCGATGTCCGATCGTCCGTTGAACCTCCGCCAGCGACACGCCCGCCGCGATCGAGATCAACACCGAGTCGTCGTTCAGGTGGCCGCTCAGCGCATCCGCGGCACCCAGGTCCTGCGGCTTCAGCGCCAGGAGCACCACCTCCGCGCCGATACAGGCGCTTTCGAGGTCGCTGGTGACCCGCACGCCGTGCTCGGAGAGCGCCGTTCGCCGACCCTCGCTGATCTCCGCCACCGCAATCTCGTCTGGCTTCGCCACCTCCGCGCGGATCAACCCGCGCAGAAATGCCTCGCCCATGAAACCGCCGCCCAGAATCCCGATGCGCATCGTTGCTCCACTCGCTCGCTAGCTTCGGCGCTCGCCAAAGATCGCACGTCCAACTCGAACCACCGTCGCACCCTCTTCGATCGCGACGCCGTAATCCTCTGTCATCCCCATCGAAAGCCCGCTGAGCCCGTGTGCCGCCGCCAGCTCGCGCAGCTCGCGAAACACCGGTCGCGCCTCCTCCGGGTCACTCACTCGAGGCGCAACGGTCATCAGTCCTGCTACTTCGATCGCCTCACTCGCCGTCGCCGCGCGCAACAACGAGGTCAGGCCATCAGTCTCGCTCCCGTGCTTCTGTGATTCGCCGGCCACGTTCACCTCAACGTAGCAGCGCAACCGCTCCCCGGACGCCGGGCGAACCCCCAACTCCCACCGCCGCGTGATCTCCTCCACCAGCCGCTCCGAGTCCACCGAGTGCAGCGCATAGAGATGTGGCAACACCTGCCGCACCTTATTCCGCTGCAGATGTCCGATGAAGTGCCAGCGTGGTTGCAGACCTGCCTCCGTGGCCTCGCTCGCTTTCGGGACGAATTCCTGTGCGCGGTTCTCGCCCAGGTCCACCATCCCTGCCTCAAGCGCCGCCGCCACTGTCTCTAGCGGGTGTGTCTTCGATACGCCCACCAGCGTCACCTCCGCCGGATCGCGCCCCGCTCGCTCACACGCAGCCGCCACCGAGGCACGCACCTCGGCCAGCCGCAGGGGAATCGAGGTCAGTTGGTCGGTCGGAACAGTCAGCGGTCGGCTCGCTTTGCTAGTCGCCTCGGATGCGGGCCGCATCAGCATCGGCCTTCTGCCGTTCGCGCCGCAGCAGCCAGGCTGCCGCGGCTGTCAGTGACCCCACGGGAATCAACCCCAGTAGCGGATGCACTCCCACCAGCAGCACCGTCACCACGATGAACACGATCACGCCGAGGATCGCTCCCATGAATGGCGCCAGCAGCCCGAAGATCACCCGCGTGATCACGAAGATCTCGGTCCAGCTCCCACTCGAATCCTGCTTGGGGGGTTCGTAACCGTAGCTCATCAGCAGCCTGCCTTCGTCCTGTCAGTGTACGCGTCGAAAAATCGCGTCACCCACACTTCGAATAGCCGCATGACTCGCATAACAGGCAGCGCTCCGCGTACGTCAGCTGTACCCCACAGTCCGGGCACGTCAGCCCTGATGGCGTCGCTGACACCGGGGCGCCCTCCACCGGCTCCGTGACTGTGCCGAAGTGCAGCCGCAGCCAGCGGAACACGTAGTCCAGCAGGCTCGTGGTGAAGGGGATCTCCGGGTTCGGCGTCACCCCGTACGGCTCGAACCGCGTCTGCTCCAGCTTGTCCGCCAGCTTGTCCAGGCTCACCCCGTACTGCAGTGCAATCGAGGTCAGCAGTGCCACCGCGTCCGTCAGCCCGGACACCGTCGAGCCTTCCTTCGCGATCTTGATGAACACCTCACCCGGTGTGCCATCCTCGAACAGCCCCGCCGTGATGTAGCCCTCTTGATCACCCACCCGGAACTTGTGCGTCAGTGACTGCCGCTCGTTCGGCAGGTGCCGCCGCCGAGGTTCCAGCCCTGCTTCCGATCTCGCCGGCAACTCCGAAGGCTCCGATACGCCTGTCTGCCCATGCGCTCCCGCATGCGCCAGCACCTGGATCGCCCGCGATCCGTCGCGGTACACCGTCACGCCTTTGCAGCCCAGCTCGTGCGCCAGCGTGTAGACCGCGCGCACATCCTCCACGCTCGCCTCACGCGGCAGATTCACCGTCTTCGATACCGCCAGGTCCGTGTGGCTCTGGAATGCTGCCTGCATCCGCACGTGCGAGTCAGCCGCAATCTCATGCGCCGTCGCGAATCGCGCTCGGTCCGCCTCCGGCACCTCCGCCCGATCCGCCAGCCGCGTTCCACCCGTCAGCGCCGATATCAGCTCGTCCGAGTAGTAGCCGCCGGCACGCGCCGCTTCCTGGAAGACCTCGCTCACCTCGGGCAGCACCGTCCCGTCGCCCATCCGCCGGTAATGCGCCAGCGAGAACAGCGGCTCGATTCCCGAGGATGCCCCCGCGATGATCGCGATCGTCCCCGTCGGCGCGATGCACGTCCGCGTCGCATTCCGGTACCGCGGACCTTCCGAGTACACCGAGCGCTCCCAGTTCGGGAACACGCCCTTCTCCTCGCCCAGTGCCGCCGAGGCTGCATCCGCCGCCTCGCTAATCTCCGAGGCCAGACGCGTCGCCAACCGTAGCGCCTCGTCGCTTGCATACGGCAGTCCGGCGGCGATCAGCAGATCCGCCCATCCCATCATCCCCAGACCGATCTTCCGATTGCCTCGCACTGCCTCGGTGATCTCTGCCACGGGGAAGGAACTCGCCTCCACCACGTTGTCCAGGAACCGTACCCCCACCGCCACGCTGCTTCGCAGCGCCGCCCAGTCCATCGTCTGCGCGCTGTCGTCCCAGAACCGCCGCACGTTGATTGAACCAAGCGTGCAGGCCTCCCATGGCAGCAGCGGCACCTCGCCGCACGGGTTCGTCGCCTCAAGTTCGCCCAGCTTCGGCGTCGGGTTGTGGCGGTTGATCTCGTCCAGAAACACCAGTCCCGGGTCGCCCGTGCTCCACGCCGCCTGCGCGATCTCGTCCAGCAGCTCTGTCGCGTTCACGGACCCTCGAGCTGAGCCGTCTCGCGGATCGCGCAGCGTGAACTCGTCGCCGTTCACCGCCGCCGCCAGGAACTCGTTCGTCACGCCAACCGACAGGTTGAACCGCTGAGCCGTCTCGCCGTCGTCCTTCGAGTGGATGAACTCGCGGATATCCGGGTGATCCACCCGCAAGATCGCCATGTTCGCCCCGTCGCGCTTCCCGCCCTGCGTCACCAGCCGCGACACATCGTCATAGTGCTTCAGCACCGAGACCGGCCCGCACGCCGAACCATGTGTCGACGCGATCGGCTCACCGACCCCCCGCAGTCGCGAGAACGAGAATCCCGTCCCACCGCCAAACTTCTGCACCATTGCCGCCGCCTGTGCGGTCGACATGATCGATTCCAGGCTGTCTTCGATTGGCAGCACGAAGCAGGCTGCCAGCGTCCCCTGGCCGGTGCCGGCATTCATCAACGTTGGTGAGTTCGGCAGGAACCGCAGCGCCGCCATCTCCTTGTAGAACCGCTGCGCCCACGTCCGCTGCGCGGACTCCTCCGGCTCCGCCGAGGCGATCGCCTCCGCCACCCGTGCCAGCATCTCTTCGGGCGTTTCAATCACTGCACCGGATTCGTCGCGCAGCAGGTAACGGCGCTCCAGCACCGTGCGCGCGTTGTCGCTCAGCATCACAGGGGTCGCTTGAATCAGGTTGCTGATCACCATGGCGAGCGCTCCAATCGGGGAAGTATTAGAACAAATGTTCCGCTACGTCGGCAACCCCATACGGCGCAAATTCAACGATTCGCCAAATCACTGACTCACTTCAGTGTAAGGAACCCGGTCCCGTCTCGTGCTCGTGGTGTCCCCCAAGCGAATCTGCCCGCACCACGTACGTCTCAGCCATCTTGTCGTGCCAGGTCTGCCCACGTTCGTCCCAGGACGCCCACAGGAACCCCAACCCCAGCGGCAGCCAGCTCAACCACGCCCCAAGCGTCCGGCCCAGCCCTCGCCCTAGCCCGGGGGGCGCCCGTCCCGTCCGACGATCCGCAACCCCAGCGTCCGCTTTCCCAGCGTCCAGCCCTTCGAGTTGAACAACCAGGTCGTCCCGAACCAGATCGGTACCAGCAATGCCCACCAGATGGTTGCCGCCTCTTCTGCCTGGGCATCGGTGAACGTGTCGTTTTCGGGGATGCCCGTCGCGACCACATAGATCACGGAAGCCACGATCAGCAGCGCGACTGCCAGTCCCGCTGCCGCCGCCAGGTCGATCGCAAAGCCACCCAGTCGCTGGCGGAACGTCGCCAGCTCTAACTCCGCGAGGTC
>JABIST010000444.1 GCA_018700215.1 Dehalococcoidia bacterium
CGTCGTCGTCCACGCCAGCATGCTGGTCGGCACGCCATCCGACAGCCGCAGCGCCGTACGCTCCGGCCAGCGCGTCGCCGCATCCGATGGCAAGCGGAACCGCAGCGTCACGCCTGGATCGGGCGTGTTCTCCTCGTACCCCTGCGCAATCTCATGGCTCGAAAGGCTCGTGTCACAGCGAGGGCAATGTGGCGTCACCCGGAAATCGCGGAACATCAGGTCGTTGTCCCAGAACCGCTTGAAAATCCACCACGCGCTCTCCACGTACTCGCTCGAATACGTCACGTACGCGTTGTCCGTGTCGATCCAGTAACCGATCCGGTCCGTCATCCGCTCCCACTCGCTCACGTAGCGGAACACAGATTCACGGCACTTCTGGTTGAACGCCTCTACCCCGTACGCCTCAATCTCGCGCTTGCTGCTCAGCCCCAGCTCGCGCTCAACCTCCAGCTCCACGGGCAGCCCATGCGTGTCCCAGCCACCCTTCCGCGGTACCCGGTAGCCACGCATCGTCCGGTACCTGGGCACCACGTCCTTGAACGCCCGCGCCAGCACGTGATGGATGCCCGGGTTCCCGTTCGCCGTCGGCGGCCCCTCGTAGAACGAGAAGATCTTGTCCGCCGGCCGCTCCTCCACGCTTCGCTCGAAGATCCGATGTTCCCGCCAGAACTCCAAAATCCCCTGCTCCAACTCCGGGAATGCCACTCGCGAGGCGACTGGATCGAAAGTACTCATCGTCTCGATTCCTTCCCGGAACGCGCTTCAAGCGTTCCAACCACTCATCGGGCCCCTCGTTGAGCCCACGAAAAAACCCGCCCCGGTCACGGGACGGGCTGAATGCCCGCGGTACCACCCGCGTTGCGCCTCGCCACGGTCGATCCGTGTCGCAAGAACGCCGCTCTCCGCACCACGGGTGACGAATCACCGATGGCGCTGCCCCTGTTAACGGTGGGCGCTCCGGCCGGGCCTACACACATCGCCACTGCAACGGCCTCTGGCGCGAGGCCTGCGATGCTTCGGTCGGCGGCTCAGGAGCGATCTTCACCCCGCGTGACACGCGCCCGGCTCACACCGTCCCGGGCTCGCTCTGCGGTTCGCGGCGGCGCCTGCTGCCACGACCGCGGGGCTACTCGTCTCCGTCATTGCCTCGTTCAATCAGTCTAGGCCGCTCGCCTTCCGACCAGCAACGCAAAACCCCCGTGGGGCGCTGCGGCCTTCACCACAGCCCCCCACTCGATACCACGATTACTACTCGACGCTTGCCGCCGTCGTCTCGCTCGACTCGACCTCAGCTTCTGCCTCGACCTCGACCTCGACCGCAGCCTCAACCTCGACTTCAACTTCGGCTTCCGCCTTGACCTCGACGCTCGCTTCGCTGCCCGCGGTCTCGGCGCCAGCTTCGTCCGACTCGGCCAACAGCGACGCCGCCGCCGCCAGCGCTTCGCTGTCCAGCGTCGCCTCGCCCAGGTTCGCGAGCGCTGCCGCGGCTTCGCGTTCGCCCGCATCTGCCTGCGATTCCGTCGCTTCGCCCAGCGTCGCCAGCGCAGCCGCGGCCTCATCGTCGCCGCCGCCCAGCGCTGCCAGCGCCGCCGCCGCGTCGCTCGATAGCGGCGTCTCCAACTCCACCACCGGCTGGCCAGACGCCGAGGAGATCCGAGCAGACGCGCTCAACGCCTCAGCCTCCTCCTGTGCCTCCTGCTTCTTCCGCAGATCGCCGTAGCAGTCGGAGCAGTACACCGGGCGGTCATCGCGCGGCCGGAACGGCACTTCCGTCATCCCCGCACACTGCGCGCAACTCGCCACATACAACTGCCGAGGCGTGCGCCCGCCCCACGAGGCGTACACGCCGTACGCCGGCGTCACTTCACGGTCCTCCGGACGCATCAGCTTCCGCTGCGCCCGACAGTTCGGGCAGCGCACCGGATCGTGCTCCAGCCCCTTCGTCGCGTAAAACTCCTGCTCGCCAGCGGTAAAGACAAAACTGCCGCCACAGTCGCGGCAAATCAGATCGCGGTCTTGGAATGCCATCTCAGCTCCTATCGAGCCCCCTGAAAAAACCAAAGAAAAAACACAACGAAAAAACGCGCCACGGTCCGCCGCGCCAATTCATGTGCTCCCTTGTAGGTGTTGGGTGCCAAATCAGTATAGCAGTCGCCCCCACCGCAGCAGGTGCCACCACCCCCCGCTCGCCCGGCGTCGGCAACGTCGTCGCCACCCTCGAGCCAGTCGCCGCTACGGCGCGTACTTCCCCGTCGCCTGCACCGGCACAGACGGCCCGCCGCTCTCCTGCAACTCCAGCCGAGTCGTGCGCGGCCACGTCCGCTGCAGCGGATCGCGCACATTGATGTGCAGCCGCCCCAGCCCCTCCGTCTCCAGTTCAATCCGATCGCCGTCCTGGAACGGGTTCAGCCCACGGTGATTCGTCCCCGTCGCCAGGATGTCTCCCGGCTCAAGCGTGTGGATCGAGGTGATGAACTCAATGCTGCGGGCAATCTGATGCGCCATATCGTCGGTGTTGAAGTTCTGCCGCAGCACGCCGTTATTCGAGAGCTGGATCTGCAGGTGCTGCGGATCCGCAATCTCATCCGCCGTCACCAGATACGGCCCAATCGGCGCGAACGTGTCGCGCGACTTCATCTGATAGAACCCCGGGTGCAGCCCTCGCGCCGATCCATCGATGAAGTTCGTGTACCCAAACACGTAGTCCATCGCCTCCGCCGCGCTCACCCCCTGCGCCCGACGCCCGATCACCAGCGCCAGCTCCGCCTCGCCTTCGAACACCGAGGCCGGCACGTCCGGCAGCTCCATCGTGTCCCCGTCGCCGATGATCGCGCTCGGCGCCTTCAAAAACGCATTGATCGGCGCCGGCTCCTCCCGCGTCCCGTCCTCCATGTAATTCACCGCCATGCACGCAATCGTCGTCGGCCGCGGCAGCGGTGGCCGAATCCGCACCCCCGCCAGCGGAACGCCAACTCCGTCAGCAGCCGCCGATTCCAGTGCCCCTCGGTACTCGTCGAATCGCTCAATCACCCTACTGATCAGGTCGTGCGGCCCCGTGTGCGGCCCCGATTCCACGACTGCCGACACATCGACAACCTCGTCGTCTCGAACCACGCCCAGTCGGAACTCATCGAAGAACAACAGCTTCATCTCAACCCTCCCGCTCGAACCCCGGTCGCAACTGCGGCTTCACGTCACCCACCGACAGCAGCGACTCCACGCAATCCCGGATCGACTCGTCCAGCGGGCGGAACTCCATCCCCGTCACCGACACCATCCGATCATTCCGCAACTCAGTTCCCGCCCAGATCGCCTTCAGCTCCGCCTCCCGCGCCTGGATCCGCTCCGGGAACGGATCCGTGATCCCCGGCGCATCGTGCCCCAGCTCCGGCAGCAGCCGGTCGATGCTCGCGCACACATCCTCCACGTCCCGCTTCTCCGCGGACCACGCGATGTACCGCTCGCCGTTCTGTACCAGCACGCTCTCCAGCAGGCTCACCTGGCTATCCGCCGTGTCCCGCACGTCCACCGTCATCCATGGCCGGTACGCCGCCGTCTGCGAGTACTCCCCCTCCAGCATCTGCGCGATGCCGTCCTGCCATGCCCCATTCCTCTGGTGCGCCGACTGAATCGGCCCCACGTTGTCCGCCGGGCAGCACGTGACCGCGTCCCACAGGCCGCTCTCCTCCGCCGCATCCGTGAACGCCTGCTCCGCCAGCACCTTCCCCATCGAGTAGCCCTTACGATCCGCCGTCCGACGGGCGCTCCCCTCGTCCGGGAACCGGTCTTCGTACAGCACCGGGCGCCTCACCAACTCCTGGATGTCCGCCTCGTCCATCACCGCCGCAATGCTCGAAGTCACGATCACCCGGTTCACCGACCCCGACCCATTCACACTCCCGATGATGCTGTCGCACACCCGCTGCACGTACTCCTGATCCTCGTACGTGCTCACATGCGAAACGTGGCACACCCCCTGGCACCCCTGGAAGATCTCGTCGAAGCACCCATCCTCATCCAGGTCCGCCGAGTGGATCGTCAGCCGTCCCGAGGCGTACCCCGGCATCGCCCGCAAGAACCCCGTCTTCGCCGCATCGTCCGCGTCCCGCACACACGCCCGCACCCGATACCCCCGGTCCAACAGCCGACGTACCACCCACCCACCGATGAACCCCGCGCCGCCCGTCACTGCAATCGTCGATCCCCCAGGAACCGTCCCCATTCGATACCTCCAACACGCTCCACCGAACGTCACTCGCGCCGGACCGCTAGTCGGTTCTCCGCCGCGGACCATCAAACTCTCGAAGTCCGAGAACACGAACTCCGGACCCGGAACGTACTCGAATCGCCCCATCGCGTCGTCATCAAGCCCCGCCATCCACCTGGCTCCCCCACCCTCCGGAACACAGAAAAGGCACCCCCGGTGCCCTCTCCATTCACCCAACCCGTGCTACAGACCCAACGGGCCAACCAACCCTCGAAGAGGGCACCCCCCGGCGCCCCCTCCATTCACGCAACCCGTGCTGACAGACCCAACGGGCCACCCAACCCTCGAAGAGGGCCACCCAGCCTCTGCAAACAGACCCAACGGGTCAACCAGCGCTCGAAGAGCGCTAGACCGCGTCCTCGCCGCGCTCGCCCGTCCGGATTCGCACCACCTCTTCCACCGGCAGCACCGCAATCTTCCCGTCCCCCAGCGACCCCGTCCGAGCCACCTCCTCGATCTTCGCAACCACCGAGGGTGCCTGCCCGTCCGGCACCAGGATCTCGATCCGGCTCTTCGCCACAAAGTCCACCTCGTACTCCGCCCCCCGGTACACCTCCTTGTGACCGGCCTGCCGACCGAAGCCCTGGATGCTCGACGTCGACATGCCAGAGATCCCCGTCTCCTTCAGCGCGTCGCGCACCTCGTCCACCTTGAATGGGTTGATGTAGGCAATAATCAGTTTCACCAGTGCTCCCCTTCCTACTCGCCGAACACGTACGACTGCTCTTCGTGCAGCGTGATGTCCAGGCCCGCTCGCTCCTCATCCTCAGTCACTCGAATCCCCATCGTCACGTCAATCGCCTTCACCAGCGCGTACGACACGACGAACGAGAACGAGAACGCGATCACAATCGAAAGCGCCTGTCGCCCAAGCTGATCCCAGCCCGCCACCAGATCCGTCACCGCCGAATCAGCCAGCACCCCCACCAGCAACAGCCCGATGATCGAACCCACCACGTGCACCGCGATCACGTCCAACGAGTCGTCGAAGCCGAAGCGGAACTTCAGCTTCAGCGCCCAGAAGCAGATCAACCCCGCCGCCGCGCCAATCGCAATCGCCCCCAGCGGACCCACGAACCCCGCCGCCGGTGTGATCCCCACCAGCCCCGCCACCGCCCCCGATGCGAACCCCAGCGTCGTCGGCTTGCCAATCGTGAACACCTCCGCCAGCAACCACACGCACGCCGCCACCGCCGCCGATATCTGCGTCGTCAAGAACGCGTTGCCCGTCAGCGCATCCGATGTCAGCGTGGAGCCCGAGTTGAAGCCGAACCAGCCGAACCACAGAATCCCCGCCCCCAGCAGCGTCAGCGTCAGGTTATGCGGCCGGATCGGCTCGTCCCGCCACCCGATCCGTGGTCCCAGCGCCAGAATCACCGCCAGCGCCGCCGCGCCCGCGCTCACGTGCACCACAATCCCGCCCGCAAAGTCCACCCCGCCAATCACCTCCGCAATGAACCCGCCACCCCACACCCAGTGCGCCATCGGCGCGTAGACAACTACCGACCAGACCGCGATGAACAGCGCCCACGCGCTGAACTTCATCCGCTCCGCAACCGCTCCCGAAATCAGCGCCGGCGTGATAATCGCGAACATCAGCTGGAACCCCATCACAACGTTGTCCGGAACCACCGCCCCAAACACCTCGTTGCCCAGCCCCAGCCCGCGCAACCCCCACAGATCCAGATTGCCAACCACGCTCCAGTCGCCAATGAAACTGTTCCCGCTAAACGCCAGCGAGCCTCCCACCAACACCCACGTGATCGTCACAATCCCCATCGCCACAAAGTTCTTCAGCAGCATCGCCAGAATGTTCTTCGAACGAACCA
>JABIST010000321.1 GCA_018700215.1 Dehalococcoidia bacterium
GCCGACGGCTCGCCGGCGCCTCCACTCGAATCACCCTCCACCAGTTCCCACCCGCCGGTCACACTCGCGCCTGGAACGATGACCCGCTCCGCTACGAAGCGCTCGTCGCTAGCTTCGTCGCGGACGTGCTCGGCCAGCCGGACCCCGGCGCCAGCGATGTAACCACCGAGTTAATCGGCACCAGCTGCACAAACTGACGGCCACGACGCAGGGTCGAGACGCAGCGAATCAGGGCCCGAGCGGCTACTGCGTCTTCAGGTACTCCAGCAGCGCATCCTTCTGGTTCGCGCTCAGCTCCGTACCCCAGAGGTGCCCCTGGTTGGAATTGCCGCGTAACGTCGTGTCATAGAGGAAGAACACCAAACCGCTCTCCGCATCCTCCGCCACGTCAGACACAAAGCCCACCTGCTCGGGGTCGTAGACATCGTAGCCGCGATAGAAGCTTGTCGGACGTAATGCGGGCAGTTCCAACAGATCGCGCAACGTGGGCACAGACCCGTTGTGGAGATACGGCGCTCGCAGCCACAACCCATCCAGCGGCACCGCTACATAGCCATCGATGTCCTGGAACGACGAGAACCCCCAGTCGTACCCGCCGTACTTCTCGTTGTACGCGTCCGCATCCTTCTGCTCCCACATCCCCAGCCGTTCCTGATCGGTCCCAACCTCGCCCGGCAACACCACCAGCCCCGTCTGCTCGCCGTCCAGCCCGTGGCACGCCGCACAGTGAGTCTGGAACAGCGCCGCACCAGCCGCTGCCAGCTCATCGTCCACCTCAAATGGGTACGCCGGCACCTCTAACTCCAGGATGTATCGCTCCAGGCGAGCCATCACCGCGAGATCCAGAGTCTTTGGTCGCGCCCCGTCGCCAATCGCCGAACTCAGAATCACTTCCGTCAGCGAAGAGTTCAGCCCGTCCCAGTGCAGCACCTCCCGTCCCCCTAGGTTCCACAGCGGCATCATGTCGGAATTACCAATCGTTTCGTCCTCTGGTTGACCCAGCAGGCCGAACTTAATTGGATTGAAAGGATCGATCCGTCCCGGTCCCCAATCCGGATTTCGGTCAGCGAAGGCAAAGTCCTCGCTCTGGCTCTTCAGCGCGCCGCGCATCGCCGGGATCGCCGCCTGATACAGCAGCCGCTCCGCCGTCGAAAGTTCGTGTACCTCTTCGATCGCCGGAATGAGCACCCCCGCCGTGAAACGAGGATCGCTCGACGACTTGAATAAGAACCGCAGGTAACCCTGCAGATCGAACCGCTGAGAGCCACCTCCAAGCACGATCACCGGCTCCGACTCCGCCGTCACGCGGTAGCTGCTGGTGTGGCAGAGCGCGCAGTTGATGCCCGCGCGCTGCATCTCGCCAATCTCCACCACGGGTACCCCGATCGGGGTCGAGGCGCCGTCCTCCCAGATGATCCCTACTGACTCGTAGCCCCCCGGCCCCGGCAGGTACTCCGGGAAGACGTCCGGTAGCACCACCCAGATCCAGTACGGAACCCCCAGTTGCGGCTCCGCCCCAATCGAACCACATCGGAATAGCTCCTCGTCCGTCGGGCTCGCGTCCCCACACACGTCGGTGCCAACTCGGAAGAACAGCACCCAGACGGACAACCACCCAAACGCGACCACTGCGAACGCCACCACCAACCAGGAGCGCGGCGAGCGCAGGCCGCGCAACGTCATCGTTCAACCATGGCTGCAGCGCGAAACCCCAACACCAAGAACAGCGTCTCCGGAATGGCGAACACAAGATCGAACAGTGCAAACGCCAGATAGTTCTTGTCCAGATCCAGCGCGTACACCACTGACGTCACGAACGTGACTCCACCCCACCGACATCCAACCGTCAACCAGCTCATGTACCTTGAGCGATACGGATCCTGCGCCGCTGCGAGATAGGTCAGACTCAGCAAGAACAGCAACCACGCCGACAACCGAAGCCAGAAGTCCGGCTCCGGATGCTCCAGATCGAGTAGCTCCACCAGTGGACCTGGGTTGAAGATTCCAACGGCGGCCACCGCCGTGTTCGCCAGCACACCCGCCACCACGGTCCACCCGAACCACCGACCGAACCGGTCGTTAGCCTTCATCGCTCCGCCGCTTCCCTCCGTATTGCACTGCACCGTGCAGGCGCCAACTAACCTTGGAACATCGAGCTACTCCACGCAGTTAAAGCCATGCAATCATAGCGAGTTAATATGAATGTTTTCTGACGTTATACTGAATGACTCACATCGGATATCGCGATTCAGTTAACGATCAATCGGGCACGGCACCTTCGTATCATTGGGAGCCGCGACCACACCGAACCAAGAGACGCATCCACGCCTGCAGAGGCGTGCAGCTACGCCGCGTCCCGCCGCTGGCGACGCCGTTCGAACTCCGCCGTCCGAGCGGTCTCAACCAGGATCTCCATCACCTCAGGTTCCAGATCATAGGCCGGATCTTCCTGGATGATCCGCAGCGCTTCATCGGCACTGAGTCCGGGACCAGCCGGTGCCGGGATCTGCTCCCAGGCCAACCGCACCGTTGCGGGCAACAGCGAATCCAGCGGCAACCGCTCCCCATCTACCTGCTGATCCCACTGCAGCTTGAGACCATCAAGCAACATCACCGCTGTCGCCTGGTCCGCATACTCCAGCGGCTCCTCCACGTGGTGTGCCGCCTCGCCCGTCACCAGCATTCGCAGTGAATCAGTCGTGTCCATCGGCAAACCACGGCCAATCGCCACCGCCACCGCATAGCGCTGAGCCAGCGCCAGTGCGATCCGTTCAGGGCCCGTCGCTCCATCCACCGCTGCTCGAATCAGTAGATCCATCACGCGGTTACCGCGCCGTCGTAGCGTGCGTGGCGTCTCACGTGCATCGCTCGTCTCCGCGGCTGCGCGGGCGCGGTCGCCACCGCTGAACTTCGCCGCGTACATCGCGCGGTCGGCCGCCTCAAGCAATTCTCCAGGTGTCGAGCCATCGTCCGGCGCCATCGCCAGACCAATCGAAACTCGAACCGGTACCGGCACGTTTCCAATCTCTTGATGCACATCACGCAACGCGTCGTGCACACGCTGCGACACCAGGGCGGCCGCCTCCTCGGTAACGTCCTCCATCACCACCACAAACTCGTCGCCACCGGTACGCGCCACCATATCGATCTCACGGACCGCCTCCTGTAGCTCCGTGGCAACTCGCTGAATCGCTCGGTCGCCTGCCTCATGGCCCAGCGCATCGTTGTAGATCTTCAGCCCATCCATATCCACAACCATCACCGCAGTACGACGTCGGTCAGTAGCGGATGCCTGCAGCTTGGTCAGGTGCTCCTGCAGATAGCGATAGTTCGCCAGGCCAGTCAGATGATCATGGCGTGCCACATACTCCGCACGCTCGTAGAGCCGCTGACGATCGATCGTCACGGAAAGCAGGCCGGACACCTCATCCAGCGCCCTCAAATCCATCGCGTCATAGTCCGCGCGGCCTGCGTGGAGCAACGCAAACACCGCTGTCGACTCGCTGCTCTCGCGAATCGCGACCGCCGCCAGCTCAGACACCTCGCTTCCGAACACAGACCAGTCCTCCGCCGCACCGCCATCAGTCGAGCGACGCAGCGCCACCGGCTCGCCAGCATCCAAGATCTGCTGGACCACGCTTCCTTCCAGCAGCATCGGACCAGCGCTATGCACCTCATTTAATGGATAACTGGCATAGCGCTCGATGATTCCTGTCTCTTGGTCGATCATCAGCATCGCGGCCTGCTCGAATGGAATCAGCCAGCGCACCTCTTCGGCGAAGGCATCGAACGTCTCCCGCAAGTCCACCGACGATGCCACGATGTTCGCCAGGTTGCTTTGCGCTTGGATCCGCGATGCACGCTCAGTCGCCTGCTGGTACAGATCCGCGCTATCCAACGCGAGCGAAAGCTGCTCAATCGCTCGCTCAGCCAGGTGTACCGTGGCCTCGCCTTCCTCTTCCGCCAGTTCTAGGATCACGGCGCCAATCGGTTGGCCTTTCGGGCGCATCGGAATCACCAGCCCCCCGCTGGCGTACGACGCGATGAACGACGGCGCGTCTTCCGAGCTCTGATCCCAGTGCACAGTCTCGCGGCTGGTGAACCAACCGTGGTGTACATCCAACTCAGTGAAGC
>JABIST010000316.1 GCA_018700215.1 Dehalococcoidia bacterium
AGTGGAGGGTATGGGCTTTGGGGGAGGGTGCTGGCGACTGGTCACACGGGTATGGCTGGGTGGTGGAGCGCGTGTGGGGGATTGGGGGGACACTGTGCACCTCGGTGGCCGCGAGTGCGTGGTCGAGTGATGGCGCTGCTGGAGGATTTCGATGACGACGATTCGCTGGTCTGGTGAGGGTGCGAATGAGGCGGGCTCGCGTGAGCGGGCGTTTGAGGTGGATCGGGACGGGGTGTTGATTCCGGGGCTGCTGTGGACGCCGGATAGCGGGTCAGGGCCGCAGCCGTTGATTTTGATGGGGCACGGTGGGACCAGGGACAAACGAGCGATGGTTGAGCTGGGCACCATGTTTGCTCGGGACTACGGGTGGTGTGCGGCGGCGATTGATGCGCCGGGGCATGGAGAGCGTGGGGCGGCGGCGGACTTCGAGGGGTTCGTGGAGGCGTGGGGCGACGGTTCGATTGTGGAGGAGATGACTGCGGATTGGCGGGCGACGCTGGACATGTTGGAGCGGCTGGGTGAGGTGGATTCGGCGCGGATCGGCTACTGGGGGATGTCGATGGGGTCGATGCTGGGGATTCCGTACGTGGCGAGTGACGATCGGGTTGTGGTGGCTGTACTGGGCAAGGTGGGGGTGACGGGGACTGTGCCGGATCGGACAGGGGTTGCGGCGGAGTTAGAGGAGTACGCGCCGCAGATTGAGGTGCCGGTGCTGTTTTCGATGCAGTGGGATGACGAGCTGTTCGATCGGGAGGGGCAGTTTGAGTTGTTCGATCTGATTGGGTCTGAGGACAAGCGGCTGCACGCGTATCCGGGGGCGCACGCGGAGTACGGTGAGGAGACGTTGGAGATGCACGCGGACTTCTTCGAGCGGCAGCTTTAGGGGGAACGGGACTGCTCGGAGGGTGTGGGGCCTCGGGGGAGCGGGAGCGGTTGGGCAGCATGGGCTTCGAAGCGGTTGAGTTTGAATCGGAGGGGGCGACGCTGCGGGGGCGGTTGTACTGGCCCTCGGGGGGTGGCGGTTCGTCGCGGCCGATGGTGGTGATGACGCATGGGCTGTCGGCGACGATCGGGATGGTGAGCGACCGCTACGCCGAAGTGTATCAGGCTGCCGGGCTGGCGGTACTGCTGTATGACCATCGGAACTTTGGGGCGAGCGACGGGGAACCGCGGTTCCAGCTCAGCAACTTCCTCCAGATGCGCGGGTACCGGGACGCGATCAGTTTCGTTGCGACGCTGGATGGGGTGGATCCGGAGCGGATTGCGATCTGGGGCGACAGCATGAGTGGCCGGGTGGCGCTCTCGGTGGCTGCGGTGGACGAGCGGGTGCGGGTGCTGGTGGTGCAGGTGCCCGCGTGCGGTAGTGGACCAGCGCCGGAGTGCTCGGATGCCGCGCTTGCTCGGGCGCGGGAGTTGTACCTGGATGATCGGGTGTACGCGCCGCTGGCGGATGAGGGCGAGGCGGTGCCGGTGGTTTCGAGCGATCAGATTCACGCACCTTCGATTCTGAAGCCGATCACGGCGTATCGCTGGTTCGTTGACTATGGCGGGCGGCCGGAGATGGGCTGGGAGAATCAGGCGTCGCGGGCGGTGGATCCGGACGGCAGCACTGTGCATCCGGGGTGTCTGGTTCCCGGGATTACGGCCGCCGTGATGATGATGGTGTCTCCGACCGATGAAATCCTGGGGGCGAGTCCGGCGGTGGCGCGCGAGGTGTACGAGCGGATTTCGTCCTCGAAGGAGTGGGTGGAGATCGCGGGTGGGCACTTCGGGTTGCTGTACTACCCGAGCGAGCTGTTCGACGAGGCTTCCGCGAGGCAGCGGGACTTCCTGGTGCGGGAATTGAGCGTCGCCGAGGAGTCCCGGTAGCGGGTGTAGCATCCGGGCCAGCGAAAGGCGGTGGCTGCGATGGTGCTGAGTACGAGTGCTGGGGTGGAGTTTGTGCGGACGCCGGAGGAGCGGTTCGCGGAGCTTGAGGGGTGGGGGTATGAGACGCAGTACGTCGAGATCGATGGGCTGCGGATGGCGTGGGTGGACGAGGGGCCCTCGGATGCGGCGCCGATTCTGTTGCTGCACGGCGAGCC
>JABIST010000241.1 GCA_018700215.1 Dehalococcoidia bacterium
AGCAACGACCCTCTCCGCGTACAGCGCATCGATTACCTCGTCGCTCATTCCCAGGACGCCCGAGAGCACCTCACGTGTGTGCTCCCCGAACGCCGGCGCCGGTCGCGCCGTCTGCTCGCTACGTGACATCCGCCAGGCGGCTCGGGGGAACGGTCGCGGCCCGATCTCTGGCGCGTAATTTGGTGCCTCGGTCATCTGCACCCAGCCACGGTGTCGGAGTTGCGGATCTCCCCAGACGGCCTTCGGACTTGCGACTGCCGTCGCCTCCACCCCCGCCGATTGCAGGGCGGCCTGCAGCTCAGTTCGCCGCCACCCTCGGGTCGCTTCAGCAATCACCGCGTCCAACTCATCCTCCGCAGCGCGCCGCGCGACGACGCTCCCGAATCGCCCGATCTCGATTCCCAGCACGCGACACAGCGAGCTGAACTGAGCGTCCGAGGCCACGGCGATCGCGATCCATGAATCCTCGCCAGCCGCGGGATACGCGCCGTGTGGGCAGTGCCCCGCGTCACGATTGCCAGTCCGCTCCATCACGCGCCCGTTCAACTCGAACTCCAGCATCGCTTCAGGCACCGTCGCCACACCTGCCTCGTAGTGCGAGAGGTCGAGCCACATCCCCTCGCCGGTCCGCTCGCGATGTTCTAACGCGGCAAGGATCGAGTAGGTCCCGTAGTAGGCGCCCGCCACGTCGGTGAACGCCACGCCCCAGCCGCCTGCGCCACCTCGGATTGGCGGCTGCCCCGGCTGCCCCGTCAGATGCATCAGGCCGTCCACCGACTCCGTGATCGGTCCGTACGCCTTGTAGTTCTGCCACGGCCCGCTCTGCCCAAAGCCGCTTGATGACAGCAGGATGATTCGAGGATTAACCGCCTTCAGCTCCTCGTAGCTCAGCCCGAGGTTGGCGAGCACACGAGGCGTGAAGTTCTCCGCCACCACGTCGCTCTCCGCGACTAGCTCCAGTAGCAGTTCTCGCCCTCGATCACTGCGCAGGTCGATCGTGATGCCGCGCTTGTTCCGGTTGAGGTGATGGAAGTTCCCACCCACGTTGTAGTACTGCGCATGTAGCTCGTTCCCCGGCTGCGGACCCCAACGCACACTGTCTGGCCGTGATTCTGCCTCAACCTTGATGACGTCGGCCCCCAGCGCCGCCAGCGGCGTGATTGCCAGCGGTAGTACGAACACCATCCCCAACTCCAGGATGCGCACTCCCTCCAGTGGCAGCCCGGTCCCATCCTGCTTCGCGACACCCGAGACGTCGGCCACTGCTTGATCGGCGATGCCATCAAACACCTCGTCGTTGTGCTCGCCGAGCTGCGGGGCCGGTCGCCTGATCTCGCGATCGATCACGCCTGCTGTCTGTGGGACCGCCCCTGGCATCCGTACCCGGCCTGCAATTGGGTGCTCTTGTTCGACGAAGAACGTGCGCTCCTCCAGATGTGGGCAGGCCGCAATCTCCTCGGGCGTCTGGATCGAACTCATCGTCAGTCCGAACGCCTGGCCACTGTGGAACAGGTCGTCCTTTGTCCGCTGTATGAACGCCTCGCCAGTGATCCGATCCAGCTCCTCGTGGTTCGCACGTCGAGCCGCCGACGTATCGAAGGGCGGTTCCAGCAGCTCCGGCCGTTCCAGGTAGCCCGCGAACGAGTCCCACCACACGTCGATTCCCGCGTCGGACGGCATGATCCAACCATCACTCGCGCGCATCGCCTGCGAGGTCATGAGCTGCGCCAGTGTGGACGGTGCCCGCTTCACCACCGCGCCGGTGTGCGTGTAGACGTTGAGCGCCGGGAATCCGCTGAGCGCGACCGTCTCCTGCAACGAGATGTCGATCCGCTGCCCCGCGCCCTCGCGTCGCGCCAGCATCGATGCGGCCAGCGTCGCAGCCGCCGCGTTCACGCCGGCAAGGTGCTCACCCTGGTGTAGCCCCTGCTTCAGCGGCGGGCCGTCCGCCAGCCCCGTCATGTACATCATTCCGCTCGAGGCGTACGCGCTCAGCTCCGAGCCGGGCAACTCAGCCTTCGGGCCGTCCTGTCCGTACGGGCTAATCGAGCACACCACGAGTTGGGCCGGCAGCGCCGGTAGCCGAGCAGCCAGCTTGTTGAACTCACCCGCGCCGAGGTTCTCGATGACGACGTCTGCGCCCGCCAACAGCCTCGCGAGCCGCTCGATGACCTCGTTCGCCTCAAGGTCCAGCGTCACTCCCCGTTTGCCATGGTTGAGGTAGAGGAACATGCCGCTGCGTTCGGGATCGACTTCGTCGCCCGCGAACGGACCGCTTCGCCGCGAGGCGTCACCGGCAGGTGGTTCGATCTTGATCACGTCCGCGCCGAAGTCCGCCAGCAGCCGCGACCCGAACGCGGCCGCGATCCCACCGCCCAGCTCCACCACACGTAGACCGTTGCCACGCCACATTCGCGCCCACCTCCGGCACCTCAGCATCGCCCTCCCCATCCCACCCGGGCAACCGCTCGACGTCGACGCCAGCGACGCATTGCGCCGAACGCGCGATACTCCACCCAACGAGCGGTGAGGGAGCTACCGATGGTCCGCGTCATTGATCTCGAATGCAGCGCGCCCACCTCGGCGATTCAGCAATGGGGCTCACCCACGCCTCCGCGCCATCCGGAGGGCTCAGGCCTCACCTGGATGGGCCGCGAGCCGGAGCAGCGCGAGGGCTGGGGCTTCGACAACTACGACAAGATCTTCGGGGACCGCCGCGAACGTGATGGCGCCGCCGGTCCGATCCAGCAGACCTTCGAGCAGCTCTGTGATGAACTCGAAGCCGCCAACGTCGTCAAAGCGTTCATGGCTCACCCGAACCCGATCACCGTCGCCGCCGTCCGAGAGCGCCCCGATCTCTTCAAAGGCCTCGCTCGGCTCAGTCCGTTCGATGGCATGCTCGCCGTCCGTGAGTTCGAGCGTCTCGTTCGCGAAGACGGACTCTGTGGCCTCATGATCCAACCGCTCGAGGAGCGCATCCCCGCCAGCGATCGCCGCTACTACCCGCTCTACACCAAGGCCGCCGAACTCGGCATCCCGATCCGCATCTACTCAACGATGAACTACGCCACCGACCGCCCCTACGACCTCGGTCACCCGAAGCACCTCGACCAGGTCGCCGGCGATTTCCCCGAGACCCCCATCATCGCTGGCCTCGCCGGCTGGCCCTGGGGCAACGACATGGTTGCTCTGCTCCGACGCCACCCAAACCTCTACGTTGATACAGCCGCCCATCATCCGAAGTATTTCGCCGTCCCTGGCTCCGGCTGGGAGATGTTCATGCAGTTCGGCAACACCCTGATCCAGGACAAGGTGATGGTCGCTTTCTCGCCCTCTACCCTCGGTGAGCCTTACCAGGCGATGATCGATGCCTATCTCGATCTCCCGCTGAAGGACGCGGTCAAAGAGAAGTGGCTCTTCGGCAATGCTGCCCGCGTTTTCCAGATCGACTGAGCTGACCGTGCTCACGGAGTAGGGGACGAGCACGCTGGCCTCGCGACATAATCGCATGCTCGCGACGTCCGCCCACGAATCTGCGTAGAGTCGCGCACATGAGCGCACCACGGTGAGATTCGGACTGTTCGGCGGCCCATCGCGCGGCGACGACTGGGGTGCCGACGACCAGACCGCCTACCGCGCATACACCGATGCGATCGTCGAAGCGGAGCAGCTCGGCTTCTACGGCCTCTACATGGTCGAGCATCACTTCACCGGGCGGGGCCAGCCGTCCGCCTCAATATCCTCAGCTACCTTGCCGCAAGAACCTCCGCCATCCGCCTCGGTACCGCCGTCGTCGTCGTCCCCTGGCACAACCCGCTGCTGCTCGCGGAGCAGGCCGCCACTCTCGATGTGCTCTCCAACGGCCGACTCGACCTCGGCGTCGGCCGCGGCTACCGCGACTACGAGTTCACCGGCTTCGGCATCGCCCCCGAGGAGGCG
>JABIST010000065.1 GCA_018700215.1 Dehalococcoidia bacterium
GCTGGTCGCCACCGGCCGGAATCGCACGCCCTCCGCCAACAGCATCGGACCGCCCTCCGCGGCCATCGTCAGCCATTCGCCCAGTAGCTCGTGAAACTGCGTCGTTCGCAGGATCGTCCATGGCAGCGTCGAACCCATCACCGCCAGCTCTGCGGCCACCTTCGCGCCGTAGTACGGCTGCTCCGCACCATCGATTCCAACAATCGAGACGTAGATGAAGTGCCTCACCCCGGCGTTCTTCGCCGCGGCCAGTAGATTCGAGGTGCCGCCAATGTCCGTCGTCGCGGCCGTCGGCTGATTCGAGGCGCAATGGATCACCGCCTCCACGCCCTTGGTTGTCTCGTCCAGCGCCGTGTCGCGCCGGTCCACGTTCGCCACCACCCACTGCTCGCCACTCGCGCTCGCTCGCCTCGTGCGCGACATCGCACGCACCTCGTGCCCGCCCGCCATCAGCCGAGGCACCAACAACCGTCCGAGCCGACCGCTCGCACCAGTAACGAGAATTCGAGTCATCGAGCAGCCCCGGTCTGGTCTAGATCCCCGCGGGCCGCGTCTGCGCGATCTGGTAAATCTTGCCCTCAGTCTTGATCGAGGGCGCAATGATCATCCGCGCGTCGTGGAACTCCTGGATCGTCTGCGCCCCGCACGTCGACATCGAAGTCGTCAGCGCACCAACCAGGTTCTCCGACCCGTCAGTCCGCGAGGTCGGTCCGAACAGCAACTGCTCCACGTTGTGAGTCTGCCCCACCTCAACGCGCACCCCTCGAGGCAGCATCGCGTGAGGCGTCGCCATCCCCCAGTGGAAGCCGCGCCCCGGTGCACCTTCACAGCTCGCGAATGGCGAACCGATCATCACCGCGTCCGCGCCAGCGCAAATCGACTTCGATACATCGCCGCCGGTCCGCAGACCGCCGTCCGTGATGATCGGGACGTATCGCCCCGTCCGCTCGAAGTACACATCCCGCGCGTATGCCGTCTCAATCGTCGCGCTCACCTGCGGCATCCCAATGCCCAGCACCTCTCGCGAGGTACAGGCAGCGCCCGGTCCCACGCCCACCAGCACGCCGTGGACGCCCGTCTCCATCAGCTCCAGCGTCGCCTGGAAGTCCACCGTGTTGCCCACCAGAATCGGCACACCCGCCATCTGCTCCACCAGCTCGTCGAGCTGCAAGCCCTTCAGCGAGCTGGACAGATGCCGCGCCGTCGTCACCGTCGAGGCCACCACGAAGAAGTCCGTCCCCGCGTCCTTCGTGATCGGCGCAAACCGCTTCGTGTTCTGTGGCGTTCCCGCCACTACGGCAATCCCGCCGCCCGCCTTGATCTCCTCAACCCGCTGGCCAACCAGGTGTTCTTTCACCGGCTCGCTGTAGATCCGCTGGATCGTCGCCGTCGCCTCATCCATTGGCGCCGCTGCAATCTCGTCCAGGGCCGCGTCCGCATCCTCATACCGCGTCCACACGCCGTCCAGGTTCAGCACCGCCATGCCGCCCAGCTCACTCATCTTGATCGCGAACTTCGGATCCACCACCCCATCCATCGAGGACGCGATGATCGGAATCCGCAGCGTGTGCTCGCCCAGTGTGAAGCTCGGGATCGCCAGGTCAGGGTTCGTCGTCACCGCGCCCGGGACGATCGCCACATCGTCGAAACCGTAGGCGTGGTCCAGCGTCTTCGGTCGCGCCGCCATTCGCTCCAACTCCTCGTTACTTGGTCGAACCGATCGCTCGTCAAGCACCATGCCAAACTCCCCTGCCGTAATCCCGGATCCTCGGTTACCGCTACCCGCTCGTTCAATTTCTTCCGTTAACGCGAGAACCCCTCGCGTGAGGGGTCCCCGTCAAATTGCGCGCTGAGTCCCTCCGCAGAGGAAGGGACCGAAACTCAAGTAAATCGTCATGGGCGTGACCCCGCCGTTGGTCAGTTACCCTCGAAAGGATTTCAGAACAGGTTATCCCCTTCGGCATCCGCCGGTCAAACCTTCCGATCAGCAACCTCAACACATCCTGTATGTCGCTCTTCCGAAGCCAATTCCCCGCCTCGCTCCGCCCTCACCGCCATCTTTACCCACCTGCATGCTCCCCACCACCCACCTCCACGCGCCGTGAGCCCACCGCCCCAAGATGCTACGATTTCCGCCCATGAACACTACCGATAGCGCCTCCAACTCCTCACCCGAGACCATCCTCGTCGCCGTCGCCTGGCCCTACGCCAACGGCGATCTCCACGCCGGCCAGATCGCCGGCGCCTACCTCCCCGCCGATATCTACGCCCGCTACCACCGCATGAAGGGCAACCGCACCCTCATGGTCTCCGGCTCCGATGCTCACGGCACACCCGTCACCGTCCGCGCCGAAACCGAGGGCATCGAACCCGCCGACATCTTCCAGCGCTACCACGAGTCGTTCCTCGATACCTTCGAGCGCTTCGGCATCTCGTTCGATCTCTTCACCCACACCGACACTGAGAATCACATCGAGGTCACGCAGGACGTCTTCCTCAAGCTCCTTGAGCACGGCTACCTCTACGAGGCCGAACAGACTCTCCTCTACGACGCTACCGCCGAGCGCTTCCTTCCCGATCGTTATGTCGAAGGAACCTGCCCCCACTGCTCCTACGAGAACGCCCGCGGCGACCAGTGCGACAACTGTGGTCGCACGCTCGACGCTCTCGAGCTGATCAACCCCCGCTCCAAGCTCAGCGACGCCACTCCTGAGCCCCGCACCTCCAAACACCACTTCTTCAAGCTCTCCGCCTTCAACGACCGCCTCATCGAGTGGGTCGAGCAGCAAGAGCACTGGCGCCCCGCCGTTCGTAACTTCACCCTTGGCATGCTCCGCGAGGGCCTGCACGACCGCGCCATCACCCGCGATATTTCCTGGGGCATCCCCATCCCGCTTGAGGGCTACGAGTCCAAGCGCATCTACGTCTGGATCGAGGCCGTCGTCGGCTACCTCTCCGCCACAAAGGAGTGGTCGGACCTTCAAGGCGATCCCAACCTCTGGAAGGACTGGTGGGAGGACCCCACCGCGCGCACCGTCTACTTCCAGGGCAAAGACAACATCCCTTTCCACACGATCATCTGGCCCGCCATGCTCATGGGTTACGAGGGCCTCAACCTCCCCTACGACGTCCCCGCCAACCAGTACGTCACCATCGCCGGCTCCAAAGCCTCCACC
>JABIST010000446.1 GCA_018700215.1 Dehalococcoidia bacterium
CAGGGCTGGATGATCGATCGCTTCGGCCCGCGTCGCATCATGCAGATCGGCGTCGTCATGATGGCCGGCGGATTCATGCTCTTCGCCACCACGGACAACCTCACAGAGTTCTTCGGCTTCTATTTCCTCATGTCGCTCGGCGCCAGCCTCGGCGGCTTCCTCTCCGTCACCACCGCGCTCGTCAACTGGTTCCAGCGCCACCGCAGCCGTGCGCTCGCCATCTCACAGACCGGCTTCGCCATCGGCGGCGCCATGACCCCCGTGCTCGTCTACTTCATGGAGAGTCAGGGCTGGCGCGCAACCGCCTTCGTCTCCGGCATCATCATCCTCGTCGTCGGCATGCCTCTCACCCTCCTGGTCCGCCACCGCCCCGCGGACCACGGCGACTTCCCTGACGGCATCGACCCCGCCTCCCAGGTCGACGACGGCTACGAGGCGCCGGAGGGACTGACACGCGTCGATTTCACTGCGAAGCAAGCACTCCGCACCCGTGCCTTCTGGATGATCAGCCTCGGCCACGGCTCAGCGTTGCTCGTCGTCGGCGCACTGATGCTGCACCTCTCGCTCTACCTCACCAGCGATGCCGCCGGCATGACGCTCCAGCAGGCCAGCTTCGTTGTTGGTGCACTGCCGCTCATGCAACTCGTCGGTCAGCTCGCGGGCGGCTTCTTCGGCGACATGGTGAACAAACGCGCCATCGTCACCCTCTGCATGGTCGGCCATGCCGTCGGCCTCCTGCTGCTCACTTACCACGTCAACACGCTCATGATCTGGGCGTTCGTCCCCTTCCACGGCCTCGCCTGGGGCGCCCGAGGACCACTCATGCAGTCGCTCCGCGCGGACTACTTCGGCCCCACTAATTTCGGCACCATCATGGGCTTCTCATCGATGATCGTCATGCTCGGCATGATCACCGGACCGCTGCTTGCCGGCTTCCTCGCTGACCAGACCGGCACCTACACCATCGGCTTCACCATCCTCGCCATCCTCGCCGGCCTCGGCTCCGTCTTCTTCATCCTCGCCACCCCGCCGGCGCAACCGGCCGCCGAATCTCCGGCTACCGGGGTCACCAGCGCCGCCGGATCCTGAGCCGCAGCGCCCTCCACCCTCACAACTCCGTTCCAGACAACGTTTAGCCACTCGTTTGGCTAGCTGACCAACCTGCCATCAGGGTTTCTAGCCGCGCGGCAATTACGGAAATCCGATTCGATAGCGAATATGAATACGTAGATCTACCTACCGCTCGTCGGACCTCGGCACCCGGCGACCGCAACAAAGGTGCAAGTACGGTGGCTCCCCCACAACATCCCTCCTCGCGAGGCCGGTTTCGCGCTCCGCTGGGAAAGACCTGGCAGTGGATCTACGTGCGCTGCAGCCGTTCAATCTGCCGGTCGGTCATCATCCCCGTCGGCCTCGCCCTGCTAGTCGTTGGCGTAGGGCAGCTGTCCTGGGCGCTCGCCGCACCCGTCTCCGACACGCCTCGCCCGCTCATGGCTCGCGAAACCCTCTCCTTCCTTGCCCTCGATCTCCTTCTCGCAGTCGTAATCGCAGCCTTCGCGTACATGCAGCTCACTCGCACTGAGCGCGTCGAGGAACTCATCCTCCAACGCACCGCGGAACTGGAAGACCAGGTCCGCGCGCGCACCACCATCAGCAGTCAACTCCTCCGCAGCCAGGAGATGCTCGCTGCCGCCCAGACCGTCGCCCACGTCGGTAGCTGGCAGTGGAACGTCGCGACGGACGACCTCACTTGGTCGGACGAGCTCTACCGCATCCTCGACAGGCAACCCGACCAATTCGATGGCCGGCTCTCTGAACTTCTCGATCTCGTACACCCCGACGATCGCGACACCGTGCAGGCGACCATGGAACGCGCCGTCGCCGGTGCCGAAGACCTCGACATCGACTACCGGATCGTCCGTTCGGATGGCGCCGTTCGGACCGTCACCCAATCCGCTGCCGTCACCCGCGGTGACAACGGGCAGCCCGTATCCATCCTCGGCACCATCCACGACATCACTGATCGCGTCGCTGCTGAGCACGCTCTGGCACACGGAAACCAGCGGCTTGAACAGGCCCAGCGCATCGCCCACGTCGGCCATTGGGAATGGGACATCGTCACCAACGACCTCGCCTGGTCGGACGAGATCTACCGCATCTTCGGGCTCCAACCGCAGGAGTTCGACGCCACCTACCCCGCCTTCCTCGAGTACATCCACCCCGATGATCGCCCGGCAGTTGAAGCCGCCGTCGGCCGCGCGGTCGCCGGCCAAGAGCCGTACGCCGTCGACCATCGCGTCGTCCATCCGGACGGCACGATCCGCTTCGTCCACGAATCCGGCCTCATCACCTGGAGTGACGAGGGTCAGCCGCTGCGAATGCTCGGCGTCGTCAACGACATCACCGACCGTGTCGAGGCCGAACGTGCCCTCAACGAGAACAACTCCTACCTCAACACCGTGGTCAACACCATGCAGGGGGCGCTCCTCATCACCAACAACGACAGCAACATCGTCCTGGCAAACCAGGCCGCCTCCGACATGCTCGGCTACTCGGCAGACGAACTGGCTCGCATCGATCCCGGGGAGTTCGCCCACCCGGATGATCAGGCACGCATCTTAGAGCGGAGGCAAGAGCGCGCACGAGGTCGTGAGTCAGAACCCAATTTCCGACGCCGCATGATCCGGAAAGACGGCTCCGCCGTCTGGGTCGAATCCTCCCCTTCGATCCTCTGGCTCAACGGCGAGGTCGCTGGTCTCGTCGCGGAGTACCGAGACATCACTCACCAGCTCGAAGCTGAACGCCAGATCCGCGACAGCGCGGCTCGCCTTGAGCTCGCCCAGTCCATGGCGCACGTCGGTAGTTGGGGACAGAGCCTCACCAACAAACGCGACCACTACTGGAGCGACGAGCTGTACCGGCTGTACGGCATCGAGCCAGGAACGATCCCGTACTCCCCAACGCTCTACCTCGACTACCTGCACCCCGACGACCATGACTACTTCGAGGAGCGCTTTGGCGATTTCCGCGAGGGACTCGCTGACAGCTATGAAGCGCAGGCGCGCTTCATCGGCGCGGACAGCGTGGAACGAGTCTTGCTGCTTCAGGCTGAACGGACGCGCGATCAGGACGGCAACCCGCTGAGCATGGAAGGCACCGCTCAAGACGTCACCGAGTTGGTGCGCGCACAAGCGGCACTCGCTGAGAGCACCTCACTCGTCCAGGAAAATAACGAGTACCTCCACACCGTCGTGGACACCGTCCAGGCCGCACTCATCATCACTGACCAAGATGGCAACATCGTCCTGGCGAACCAAGCCGCCGCCAACATGCTCGACTACTCCACCGACGAATTACTCAATCTCGACCTGTCGACCTTTCACCATCCAGATGATGCTCTGGCACTCGAACACCGCAGGCAACAGCGGTTGGCCGGCGTGCAGCCTGAGCTGCGATTCCGCCGCCGGATGGTCCGCAAGGATGGCTCCGCCGTGTGGGTGGAGGCGTCACCTTCCCTGCTCCAGATCGACGGAGAACCTGCCGGCCTCGTCGCCGAGTACCGCGACATCACTCACCAGGTCAAAGCCGAAGCACAACTCCAGGAGGCTGCAGCCCGCCTCGAGCTCGCCCAGTCCATGGCTCACGTCGGCAGCTGGGGCCGCAACCTGACAGACGGCGAACGGTATTGGAGCGCCGAGTTCCACCGCCTGCTCGGTTACGACCCCACAGAAGACCTCCCGACTCGCGAGAGATATCGAGAGCACATCCACCCAGACGACCGCGAGCGCTACCTGGCTGAGATCCGAGACTTCAGAGCGGAAGCGACCGACTCCTACGACGCGCAAGCCCGGTTCGTCGGTGCCGACGGCGTGCTCCGCGTGCTCCAGGTGCACGGTGAGCGGACACGCGACCAAGACGGAAATCCACTCCGCGAAGACGGCACCGGCCTGGACATCACTGAGCTCACGCGCGCGGAGGCCGCGCTCTCCGAGAGCGCCGCACGACTCGAACTCGCTCAGTCAATGGCACGCCTGGGAAGCTGGGGACGCTACCTCGACAGCGACGACGGCTACTGGAGCGACGAGATGTACCGGCTGTTGGGCTACGAGCCAACCGCCGCCCTGCCGCCCCCTGATCACTTCATCAAGCACCTCCACTCCGGTGATCGCGAGCGATTCGAACTCGTGCACCAGTCGTTCAGCGAGCAGGAGATCGACACCTACGAGATTCAGGCACGCTTCATCGGCGCAGATGGTATCGAACGCATCCTCCTGCTCCGCGGTGAACGCACCCGCGACCAGGACGGCAACCCGCTCCGCATAGAGGGCACCGCTCAGGATGTCACCGCCAAGGTCCAGGCCGAACGCCAGATCACAGAGGCGCAGTTCCGCCTCCAGGAGAACAACCAGTACCTCCACACCGTCGTGGACACCGTCCAGGCCGCGCTCATCATCTCTGACCCTCAAGAGAACATCATCCTCGCGAACCAGGCCGCAGCCGACATGCTCGGCTACACCCTCGATGAACTGAAGCAGATCGAGCCGCGCGCCTTCGTTCACCCGGGCGATGCCGCAGCTATCGCCGCACGTAGCCGCGCGCGCGCTCAGGGCATCGATTCCGAGCCCAATTTCCGCCGTCGCATGGTCCGCAAAGATGGATCTTCCGTCTGGGTTGAGGCCACACCCTCCATCTTCTGGCTTGACGGCAAGATCGCCGGAAGGGTCGCTGAATACCGCGACATCACGCATCAGATCAAGGCCGAATCACAACTCCAGGAGGCGGCAGCACGGCTCGAACTCGCCCAATCCATGGCACACGTCGGCTCCTGGGGACGCAGCCTCGTCTCCGACGATCGCTACTGGAGCGACGAGATGTTCCGCATCCTCGGCTACGAGCCGGACTCCGTACAACCCTCCCCCGGACTCATGCAGAAGCACCTCCACCCCGATGACCGCGAGCCATACTCCGAGGCGCTCCGTGCCTTCCGCGAGAAACGCGCCGATATCTACGATGCGCAGGCCCGCTTCATCGGCGTCGACGGCGTCGAACGAGTCCTCCACATGCACGGTGAGCGAACCCGGAACGAACAGGGCAACCCAATTCGCTACGACGGCACCGGCCAGGACATCACCGCCCAGGTTGCCGCCGAAGAGCAGCTCGAAACCGCTCGACAGCAGCTCACCGCGGAACTGGAGCGCGCCGGCGCAGTACAGCGCGCCTTCCAGCCCGGGACCAACGCCAAGTTCCAGATGCTCTCCGTCGCCGGCCAGTGCCTCCCCGCACAAGCGGTCGGCGGCGACTTCTTCGACTGGGCCCCCTTCGATGACGGCGGCGTCCGCGTCACCATCGGCGACGTCATGGGCAAGGGCATCCCCGCCGCCATCTTCATGTCCATGACCCAGACCGCCCTCCGCGCCAGCGGCCGCCCAGACGCGCGCTCTGGCAGCGGTCCCGCCGGCCAGCTCTCCCGCGTCAATCGCGCGCTCTACCCCTACCTCGATTCCGCCGACTCGTTCGTCACCGCCTTCACCGCCGAGGTCGATCGCGACGGCCACTTCAGCTACGCCGACGCTGGCCACGGTCACGCGCTACTGAGACGCCAGGATGGCACCTTCATCGAACTCCGCTCAGCCGGTCTCCCCATCGGCGTCGCCGCCAACACCACCTACGCTTCGGCCAACGCCCAACTCAGACCAGGCGACACGCTCCTGCTCATGACCGATGGCCTCCGAGACCTGCTCGATGACGCCGCAGAGAGCGGCCAATGGACCGACCTCCTCGGCACCTCCGTCGACTGCTGGGACGACCCACAACAGACCGCCGCCGAGATCGTCCACCTCGCACAGCAAAGCGCACCCGAGAGCGGACCGAACGACGACCTCACGATCATCGCGCTCAGCTACGAAGGCATCGGCGCCGCGCCGGACGAAACCACTACCCCCACTGGCCAGCTGGAACTAACCGTGCCACCCACCCTCGGTGCGCTCGCCGCAGCCGAGGCCGACCTCCAGCTCTTCTTCCGTCGGCTCCACGTCGGCGACCAGCGCTCGGGCGCCATGCTCACCGCGGTCCACGAAATCCTCGCCAACATCGTCGAACACGCAAAGCCAACTGCCGATGTCGGCGTAGCAATCGAAGTCTCCGCGGAATCGATCGCCGTCACTACCCGCGACGACGGCCGTCTCTTCGATGCCGACGAAGCCACGCGTGCCGCGGAGGTCGCCACCGACCGTGGACGCGGCCTCTCCATGTGCCAGATCCTCCTCGACCGCAACGACTACTCACGGACCAACGGACACAACCAGTGGCATCTGGAGATGCAGCTGACACCAACACCGCCGGCCGTCGCTCAATGAGCGACACCGGTCTGCAGGACAACCTCTCGGGAAAGGATTCTGAGCATGTCTCTCGTCATTGAACCCCGCGGCAACGCAACCATCGTCGAGGTGATCGATCGCTTCGATGTCATCACGGCCCCCGAAATCAAAGCCGAGCTATTGAAGGCAGCCGAAGGCGGTGCAGACACCATCGTCATCGACCTCAGTCAGCTCACCTTTCTGGACTCCAGCGGGGTTGGCGTACTCGTCGCCGCCCACAAGACGCTCGAGCACCGCGGTGGACGGCTCCACCTCGCCGGGGCGACCAAGCAGGCTCAACTCGTGTTGCGCCTCACCCAGCTCGAATCGATGTTCTCGCTCCACCCCTCAGTCGACGACGCACTCGCCGCCTCCGCCGCCGCCTGATTCGGGAACCGCGCGGCTCTACGACGAGTGGGCAACAACGAGCCCCCGCGCTCACGCGTGGGGGCTCGTTGTGTGTCTCTACGGACGCGTCGCGGCTCGCTAGTCCAGCAGCTGCCTCAGCACATACTGCAGAATCCCGCCGTGGCGGTAGTAATCCACCTCAACCGGCGTATCGATCCGGCACATCACCTCAAACCGTGTCTCCGTACCGTCGTCCGCAATCGCTAGCACGGACAGCGTCTGCTTCGGCCGCAGCGAATCATCAATCCCCAGGATGTCGAACCGCTCGCGGCCCGTCAGCCCGTGCGTCGCCAGCGTCTCGCCCGCTCGGAACTGCAGCGGCAGAATCCCCATCCCCACCAGGTTGCTCCGATGGATCCGCTCGTACGACTCCGCAATCGCCGCCTTCACTCCCAGCAGCGCAGGCCCCTTCGCCGCCCAGTCACGCGACGAACCGGTGCCGTACTCCTTGCCCGCCACCACAATCAGCGGCGTCCCCTCCGCTCGATAGCGCTCCGACGCATCGAAGATCGGCATCTCCTCGCCGTCCGGCAAATACCGAGTCCAGCCACCTTCGCGCTCCACAAGCTGGTTCCGCACCCGCACGTTCGCAAACGTGCCGCGCATCATCACCTCGTGGTTGCCGCGACGCGAGCCGTAGGTGTTGTAGCTCACCTGTGGTACCTCGCGTTCGTTCAGGTACTCCGCACCCGGGCTCTGCCGTGCAATCGCACCCGCGGGCGAAATGTGGTCCGTGGTCACCGAATCGCCCAGCAACAGCAGCGCTCGCGCCTCATTGATATCGCCCAGCGAACCCGGCTCCCGAGGCAGGTCCTCGAAGAACGGAGGCCGTCGCACGTACGTCGAATCCGCGTCCCAGCCGAAGCGCTCACCAGTCGCGCCTTCCAGGCTGGCCCAGCGCTCGTCGCCCGTGAACACATCGGAATACTGGCGCTGGAACATCCCCTGCTGAACGGCGGAACCAACCGTCTCCTGCACCAGATCTTGCGATGGCCAGATGTCGCGCAGATACACCGGGCCGTTCGTGCCCTCGCCCAGCGAGTCATTCACCAGGTCAATCTCCGTCGTCCCCGCCAGCGCGTACGCCACCACCAGCGGCGGCGACATCAGATAGCTGGACCGCACCTTGTTGTGCACCCGCGCCTCGAAGTTCCGATTGCCAGACAACACCGACGCCAGCGCCAGATGCCCGCTGTCAATCGCCCCCTCAATGTCCTCCGGCAGCGGCCCGGAGTTACCGATGCACGTCGTGCACCCGTACCCCACCAGCTCAAACCCGAGCTGATCGAGGTACGGCGTCAGCCCCGCTTCGTTCAGGTAGTCAGTCACCACCTTCGAACCGGGTGCCAGGCTCGTCTTCACCCACTGCGGCGTCTTCAGCCCCGCCTCAACAGCCGCCTTTGCCACCAACCCAGCGCCAACCATCACCTCCGGGTTCGAGGTGTTCGTGCAGCTCGTGATCGCCGCGATCACCACATCCCCGTTCGACAGGTCGAACGAGCCACTGTCCCGCTCAATCTGCACCGGCTCCGCACCAGCGCCCGCCGCCACCTCGGCTGCGATATCGCGCGTCGCCGCCGCCTTCGCCGCGCTCAGCGCAATCCGGTCCTGCGGCCGCTTCGGCCCCGCCAGACTCGGCTCAATCGTCGAAAGGTCCAGCTCCAGCGTCTCGCTGAACACCGGGTCTGGCGTCGCGTCCGTCCGGAACAGCCCCTGCTCCTTCGCGTACGCCTCCACCCGCGCAACCACGTCGGCCGGTCGGCTCGTGAACCGCAGGTAGTTCAGCGTCTCCTCGTCCACCGGGAAGAAACCCACCGTGGCGCCGTACTCCGGGCACATATTCGCAATCGTCGCCCGCGCCGCCAGCGCCAGGTTGCCCAGCCCCGGCCCGTAGAACTCGACGAACTTGCCGACCACATTCTTCTTCCGCAGCTCCTCGGTCACTCGCAGCACCAGGTCAGTCCCGGTCGTCCCCTCCGGCAGCGCGCCAACCAGCCGCACCCCGAACACCTGCGGAATCAGCATCGATACCGGCTGCCCCAGCATCGAAGCCTCCGCCTCGATCCCGCCGACGCCCCAGCCCACCACGCCCAGACCATCGATCATCGTCGTGTGCGAGTCGGTTCCGACGACCGTGTCCGGATACGCCTCGCCGTCCTCGTTCGTCATCACCACCTGGCCCAGGTACTCCAGGTTCACCTGGTGGACGATGCCGGTCCCGGGCGGCACCACTCGGAAATTGTTGAACGCGCCCTGCCCCCACTTCAGCAGTTGGTAGCGCTCCAGGTTCCGCTCGTACTCCCGCTCCACATTGATCGCCAGCGCATCGGCGCTCCCGAAGGCGTCCACCTGCACCGAGTGGTCGATCACCAGATCCACCGGCTGCAGCGGATTGATCTTGTTCGGATCACCGCCCATCGCCGCCATCGCGTCGCGCATCGCCGCCAGGTCCACCACCGCCGGCACACCCGTGAAGTCCTGCAGCAGCACCCGCGCCGGGCGGAACGCGATCTCCGTGTCCGGCTCCTTCGCCGGGTCCCACTGCGCTACCGCCTCAATCTGCTCCCGCGTCACGCTCGAACCGTCCTCGAACCGCAGTAGATTCTCCAGCAAAATCCGCGTCGTGAACGGCAATTTCTCGAGGTCAACACCAAGCTGCTCGGCCGCCGCCTGTAATCGATAAATCGTGAACGTCTCATCGCCCACCGAAAGCGAGCCCCGCGCCCCAAAGCTGTTCAGCGTCTCCGCCATCTCACGATCCCTTCACGCGGCACCTGCATTCAAGGCCACAGTGTATCCACCTCACCCATCACGGTCCGCACGCTTGCCGCACCCGCAGGCAACTCCAGGCGGTTCGTCCGAACGAACCTGTATTATCTCGCTCAACGAGGCGACCCAACCGACGTAAGCGAGTCCACGCGTGGCGAAAATTATCTCTGTCCACTCGTTCCGTGGCGGCACTGGCAAATCCAACACCACAGCCAACATCGCCACGCTCCTCGCGGCCGAGGGCAAACGCGTCGGTGTCGTCGATACCGACGTCCAATCGCCCGGCCTCCACGTCATCTTCGGGCTCAAGGGCGCCGAACTCACCACCACGCTCAACGACTACCTCGGCGGCAAGGTCGCCATCGCCCAGACCGCCCACCGCGTGCTCGAAGACCAGCTCACCGGACAGCTCTACCTCATCCCCTCCAGCATGCGCACCGACGAAATCGTCCACGTCCTCCGCGAGGGCTACGACATCCGCCTGCTCACCACCGCGTTCCGCGAACTGATCGAAGAACTCAACCTCGACATCCTGCTGATCGATACCCACCCCGGCCTCAACGAAGAGACCCTCTTCGCGCTCGCTATCTCCACCGCTGTCGTCATCGTGATGCGCCCCGACCAGCAGGACTACGAAGGCACCGCCGTCACCGTCGAGGTCGCCCGTTCCCTCGAGGTTCCTCAGATGATGATCATCGTGAACAAGGTCCCCGGGGACCTGGACCCAGCGCAGATCCACGACCAGGTCCAGCAGACCTACCAGTGCCCCGTGGGCGCCGTCCTGCCGCACAGCGATGCAATGATGCAGCTCGCCAGCAGCGCCGTCTTCGCACTCCAATTCCCGGACGATCCGATCACGCGCGATCTGAGACGCGTCGCCGATCAGCTCCTCGCGGCTCCCGAGATGGCTCGCCAGGACACTTCACAGTGAGCGACGGCCCCCTGAGCCGCGAGGAATTGCTCTCCGGTCGCATCCCTCAACACCGACGCGCTCAGCGAGTCGTCGGCTCCATCGAGAGCCGCGTGCTCTACATGCGCGAGGAGACCAGCCGCGCCCTCCGCGCCTACTTCTACGGCGACTTCTCCGAGTACCAGCGCGGCCTCGACCGCGACTACTTCGCCGTCGTCCGCCAGCGCGCCCAATCCGAGACTCCACTAGTCGACGAAGACCTCGAGCGATTCGTACCTCAATGGCGGATGCTCGTCCCCGCGGACCCGGAGCTACGGGCAGCCGTCCTTCATGTCCTCGGTCAACGGCTGCGGCTCCAGCCGGCGACCACCCCCACAGCGCTTGCCGCCCTCGGCTGTGAGGATCCCACGGTACGAACCACCTATGTGGATGCCTACGGTGAACTCCCGGAGCAAACCTTCCAGCGAACGCTACCCGCATCAGTTTCAAGCAACCGCACTGACGACGAAGACCCGATCCTCCGAGCCGTTGGCGACCGCGCCGAATGGCTCACCGTTCCCGGTGGCACCCGACTCTTCGCCGCAGGCGACCCCGGCGATGCCCTCTATCTCGTCGTCAGCGGTCGCTTCCGCGTCGTCCAAAGCACAGACGGTGGAGACGAGTTCATCGCCGAAATCGGACGCGGCGAGATCGTCGGCGAAATGGGTGCACTCACCGGTGAGCCACGCTCAGCCGACGTGCTCGCCGCCCGTGATAGCGAGGTCATTCACATCCCGCAGGACCTGCTGATGGAGGTCGCCGCCACAGCCCCCGAGGTATTACTCCGCATCAACCGGGACCTCGTCACCCGGCTTCGCAACACCACCGCCGGTGTCAGCACCGCCCCCCGCGCCAGCACCTACGCAATCGTCGCCACCTCCCCGGACGCCCCCGTTCGCGAAGTCGCCCGCCGTCTCGCTGAAGCCATGCGCGGCATCGGCGCAACCATCCAGATCACACGCAGCGAGGTCGAGCGTCGCTCCAATCCGGAAGCCGGTGATGGCCTCCCCGTCTTCAACGACCCACAGCTCATCGCATGGCTTGGCGAACAAGAGTCCAGTCACCGCTACGTCCTCTATGAGGCTGATGCCGAACTCACACCCTGGACCCGCCGCTGCATCCGCCAGGCTGACCGCGTCCTGCTCGTGGCCAACGCGGCTGCCGATCCCTCACCCGGGGCGATCGACGAAGAGATCTCCATCGCGGGATCTCGCCCCGATATCGAACTGCTGCTCGTCCACCCCGAATCCACCGAACGCCCCACCGGCACCGCTCGCTGGCTCAACCAGCGAACCCTCCAGGCCCATCACCATCTCCGCCTCGGAGACGATGCCCAGCTCCGACACGTCGCCCGGCTCATCACCGGCACGGCACTCGGCCTCGCCTTCGGCGGCGGCGGTGCGCGCGGCGCGGCCCACCTCGGCATCGTTCAGGCCCTCAGCGAGCGAGGCATCGAGGTCGACGTCATCGGCGGCACCAGCATGGGTGCGATCATGGGGGGCCGCCTCGCCACCGGCCTGACTGCCGCCGAGGTCACCAAGAGACTGACCGATGTCATCGCCAGTCAGGGCATCCTCGATTGGACCTTGCCGATCGTCGGGCTCACCTCAGGCGCCAACGCCAACTCCATCCTGTTCGGCGAGTTCGCCTCACTCCGCATCGAGGACCTCTGGCGCCCCTTCTTCTGCGTCTCAACCAATCTCACGAGGGCGGACGCGATCATCCATCGCTCTGGCTCGCTCTGGACCGCCGTTCGCGCCAGCATCTCGATCCCCGGAGTCTTCCCCCCGGTGATCTCCGGCGATGGCGACCTGCTCGTCGATGGCGGCATCATGAACAACCTCCCGATCGATCTCGTTCGTCAGTCCCGTGGTATTGGCACCGTCATCGGCTCAAGCGTGGCGCCCGATCGCGAGCTGGAAGACGACTTCCGCTACGGCTCCACCGCGTCGGGCTGGAGGATCGCCCTCAGCCGCCTACCCGGCATCGGTCCGCGTATCAACGCCCCCTCCATCCTCAGCACCCTCATGCGCTCCAACGATGTGCGCGGCGTCGCACTCGCTCGCACCGCCGAATTCGCCGCTCAAGCCGACCTGATCGTTCAGTCACCGGTCGAAGGCTTCCCCACACTCGACTTCACGCGTTCCGCCGAACTCGCCGAAATCGGCTACCGTGCCGCCAACGAGGCATTCGAGGAGTGGGACGGCATCGACGCTCTCGTGCGACTCAACTCAACCGCCACACCGGGAAACGGAACAACCGATGTTGCCCGCTGACCGCCAGCAAGCACTCGATGCGATCGCCGCGGAACTCGGCCCCATGACCGGCCGCCCCTTCGGCGTCGACGAGCACGGCCAACGCATCGAGCACGGCACCGGCCGTCTCGTCGTCGGCGCCATCG
>JABIST010000167.1 GCA_018700215.1 Dehalococcoidia bacterium
CGCTTCGATGACGATGGCGCAAGATGCGCTGATCGCCGGTGTTGTGATCGTTTCAAGTCCGCAACGCGTTGCGATCGAGGATGCGCGAAAGGCGGTCGGCATGTTCGATCGGCTCGGCATCCCGATTTTCGGCATCGTTGAAAACATGGCCGGAGATATCTTCGGCCGGGGTGGCGCGCGCGACGCAGCTGACGAACTCGGGATCGAGTTCCTTGGCGAGCTACCGCTCGACGCATCCATCCGCGAAGGTGGCGACAACGGCAACCCTGTGGTGGCCGCCGCCCCCGATTCTCCCGTCGCAAGCTCGTTCATCGAACTGGCAGAGCAAGTGGCGGCCCGTTGTTCAGTACTCCAGTTCGCAGGTGAGGCAGCTATTGCATGAGTGAACCGATGATTTGGGAGCCGGTGCGCGGTCCGGCCGGCGAGGCAGAAGGTAGTAACGGCGGTAATGGCGGCAGCGACCGGGGTGGGCGCGGCGGACGCCGTTCCTCCTCGATCATCGCGCGCCGACGCCCGGCTGCGAAGAAGGATGCGGCTGAAGAGACCCCGCAGGCGAAGGATGACGACTCAGACGAGCCGCGTACGCCTCGGCGTCGACGTGCGCGTCCTGCGGGCAAGGCGACCTCCGAGGCCGCATCTTCGGAATCCTCGGACGAGGCGCCAGAGGAGGCGAAGCCCGTGCGTCGCCGTCGCTCGAGGGCGGCCACGGCTGAGAGCACATCTGACGAACCGACTGCTGAAGAGACTCCCGCGGAGGCTGTGGTAGAAGAGGCTGAGGCGCCTGCAGCCCCCCGGACTCGTACCCGCCGCGCACCGGCTACTGGTGTGGCCGCGGAGAGTGCTGAACTCGGCAGCATGCGTGCACTGATCGAGGAGCAGAGTCGGACACTGAGTGAGCTGCGCGCCGGGATGCTGGTGCTTGGTGAGCAGTTGGATCAGTCCGCGCAGCGCGCGAGGCTGGGTGTCTTCGTGGACGTGCCGAACGTGATGTACGGTCTGGAGCCTGACGAGAAGCCGCTGGACATGGGCAAGCTGCTCAATTTCCTTCGGAAGGGGCGCGACCTGGTGCGCGCGACCGCCTACTCACCGGTATCAGACGACCCGAGCGAGCCACTTGAGCAGCAGAAGTTCGTTTCGCCGTTCGTGCGGTACGAATACCGGATCGTCACGAAGCCGCTGAAGCGCTTCGCGGACGGCTCAATCAAGGGCAACTTCGACGTGGAGATGGCGATCGACATGGTGACCATGGCGGATCGCCTGGACGTGATTGCGATCGTCTCTGGTGACGCCGATTTCGCGCGAGCGGTGGAAGTGGTGCAGACCCGCGGCGTCCGCGTCGAGGTGGTGGCATTCGCTGGCAGTTCATCGCTGGAGATGCGCTCGCTGGCCGACCGGTACATCGAGCTGGGCGCGGTGATCGACCAGGTGCGCTAGCCGCTCGAGGCGGGGCGCGTGTCAGCTCGGGCGGTTGCCGTTACCGTTGCCTTCGCTGGTTGGGCTCGGTGTCGCGGTATCCTCGCTGCCGTATAGCTCGTCGAGTGTCCAGTTGGCACGGCGCTGATCTGAGGCGCTGCCGGCGAGCGGTTCGCCCGAAGTGATCGCGGCGAGGTAGGCGCCGCCGGATAGGCCGATGCCGCCACCGAAGATCCAACCGACGAACGCCGGCTCGAAGTCGATCACGAAGATGCCGATGGAGAGCCCCAGGGCGATACCACCGAAGACGAACAGGTAGTGGGGCCGCAAGTATCGGCGCATCAGGCTGCCTCCTACGAGTACAGGTCCCGCAGCTCGAACATGGGCCCGTCGCTGCAGACCAAGCGTACCCCGCCTTTGCGCGGGAAGATTGCGCACGAGTAGCAGACGCCGAACCCGCAGGCCATGCGACCTTCGAGCAGCCCCTGGACCGGCTTTGATGAGCCGGTGCGGCGTGTCACATCGTGCAGTGCTTCGAACATCGGGTCCGGGCCACAGGCGAACGCCTGATCGCACCATGGCAGCAGGCGCTCGAACGGCGCCGTGACGCGGCCGCGCTCGCCGAGGCTGCCATCCTCGGTCGTCACGATCACTTCAACTGCTGGCGGCAGCAGTTCCGGCGGAAAGATCTGTGCCTCGCCACGTCCGCCGAGAAGCAGCGTGACGTCACGGCCTTCCTCAATCAGTTGATCGGCGAGTCCGATCAGTGGCGCGCAGCCGATTCCGCCGCCGACGAGCAGCATGCGCTGGACTCGCGATCGTGGCTCGAAGCCGTGGCCGAGCGGTCC
>JABIST010000071.1 GCA_018700215.1 Dehalococcoidia bacterium
GATGACAGAACTGGTGGGCACGACCGCCGCTGCGGCTGAGGAGAGCGCGGCGGCGGCTGAGCAGGTGTCTGCCAGCGTTGAGGAAGTAGCGGCCAAGGCGTCCGAGGTCTCAGGACAGGCCGGTAGCCTCCGTGACATGTCCACGGAGCTGCGAACGTTCATCGAGTGGCTCGGCTTCACGGTCGACATTGACGACGACGAACGAATCGCTGCCTAGCAAGCGGCCCGGGGGGACGCGCGCGACGCGATCTCAGTGCGGCGCACGGTCCCCCCGTTGCCCAACCTCGGTGCATCGCACCGCGGTCAGCGGAGCCCAACCTCGGTGCATCGCACCGCGGTTACCGGAGCAAGGTGGTCCAGGACCTGCGCCCAGTGGTCGCCCCCGTCGGCCGAGGCGTAGACATGGCCACCGCTCGTGCCCATGTACAAGCCCAACGCCGTTGGCGCATCGTCATGTTGCAGCCCGCCGGCCACTCCGTCGTTCGTCAGCGCCTGTCGATAGACGCCTTGCAGTACATGGCCGCTCGGTAGCCCCTCGCCCAGTGGCGTCCACGAGGCGCCGGCGTCGCGAGTGCGATGCACCAGCAGATCTCCACCCGGCGGTACCCGTGCCTGATCGAACTCCAGCGGGATCACGTAGAACGTGTCCGCATCACCCGGATCGATTGTCGAGGCGAAGCCGAACTTGCCCGGCAGCCCTTCATCGATCGGCACCCACTGCCCGCCCCCGTCATCGGAGCGATAGACGCCCGGGTGGTGCTGCTGGAACAGCCTCCCCGGTTGGCTCGGCGACAGATGCAGCGAATGCACGCACTGCCCCGCTTCGCCCATCGGGTTCGGCAGATGCTCGCCGAAGAGGCCCACGTTGCGTGCCGCCCATGACGAGCCGCCGTCACGACTCTCGAACACCCCCGCCGCCGAGATACCGACATAGAGATGCGACGAATCGGCTGAATCGATCTGAATGTGATGCAGCGTCATCCCCGCCGCGCCGGGAAACCACATCTTGCGTGTTGGGTGCTCCCACAGCGATTGGCAGAGCTCCCAGCTCTGCCCACCATCACGAGAGCTGAACAGCCCCGCCGGATCGACCCCCGCGTACAGCAGTTCCGGCTGATCTGCTCCACCCGGCTCGATCGTCCAGATCCGCTCCAGGCTCGCTGTCACGGAATTGCCGCTCTCGTCCGGGTACGTCTCGCCGTGGAACTCCGGCGCCGTTGCCTCGTCCCACGTGTGCCCACCGTCCGTCGATCGGTGCAGATGCGGTCCCCACTGCTCGTGACTCACCGCCGCCCAGATCGACCCGTTCCGCGGATCGCTGACCGCGTAGTCCACCTGCCACCCCGTGAACTGTGGTGCATCAAACGTCCACTCTTCGCGGTCCTCGGACCGTCCAACCACCAACCCCTTGCGCGTGCTGATCAGCAGCTCATACGTCATCGCTCGCCTCCCGATACCGCCTGTAGCACCTGGACCCGGTCGCCCTCGCCAATCGTGTCACTCAGCCCCTGCCGGTCCCGGATCAGCTCTTCGTTCACAAAGATGTTCACGTGGCGTCGCAGCGCGCCGTCGTCCGTCAGCAGGTAGCGCCGCAATGTTGGTTGCCGCTCGAACACCCACAGCAGCGCCTCGCGCACCGTGCCGCCGGGCACCTCGTACTCAAGCTTGCCCATCGTCTGCACCGACAGCGCGCGCGTCAGGACCAGCTCTGGCATCGCCTCACCTCGCTGGGGTCTCGCCTCGGCAGGAGTATACGTCGCTCGCCGCAGCGTTCGACGATGTTTCAGCTCCCTCGTCAGCAGCTCTTGTCGGCGGTTCGCCGCCAGCCGGATCGAGGATTCAAACACCGGCCACCTCCTGCTCCACTTCCAGCAACCGCTGCTTCCGCTCTCGGCCCCAGCGATAGCCGCCGCTGTCCCCATTCGCCGGCACCACGCGGTGACAGGGAATCGCGATCGGGATCTCGTTGTTGGCGCAGGAATTCGCCACCGCCCTCGCCCCGCCCGGCAGCCCAAGCTGCTCCGCCAGTTCGCCGTAGGTCCGCGTTTCGCCACGCGGGATCGCCCGCAGCGCACTCCAGGCGCGGAGCTGGAACTCGGTGCCGCGCACATCCAGCGGAACCTCCAGTAGCTCCGAGTCACCGACGACGTATGCCCGGACCAACTCAAGCCACGGCGCCAGCTCAACGCTCGCCTCGCGCAGCTCCGCCGAGGCGAACTCCTCGTGCAGCCCGGCAACTAGTGCCTTCCGGTCGTCGCCGAATCGCACTGTGCAGATTCCCCGCTCCGTCGCCCCAACCAGTGCCAATCCCAGCGCGCAGCGTCCCACCGCATAGCGAATCTCCTGGTCTGGACCGCCCCGGTGGTAGGCACCCGGTGTCATCCCCAGCGCCCCGCTCAACTCGTACAGCCGAGCGCTTGATCCGAAGCCGGCATCCAGCACCGCCGCCATCAGATCCCGCTCGCCATCTGCCTCGCGCTTGAAGTTGCTCAGCCGGCAGGCCGCTCGGTACTCGCGCGGCGAGCATCCCAACAGCAGTTGGAACTCTCGCTGCAATCGACGCGTGCTCCCGCCCAGCCGCTTGGCGAGCCGCGATACCGTTAGCTGAGGGTCCGCCTGAATCGCCGCGCACGCCGCCCGTACTCGCGCCACGCGCTCCGCCCCGCTGCTCGCACCCTCAGGCCGGCAACGCAGGCAGGGCCGGTACCCAGCCGCCCGCGCCGCTGTCGTCGTCTCGAAAAAACTCACACCGCTCCGTCCCGCACGACGGCTCGGGCAGCTCGACCGACAGAACACGCCTGTCGACTCCACGGCATAGACGAACGCCTCGTCCGCCCCTCGGTCCCGGGCGACAATCGCCGCCCACCGCTCCTCGTTACCCGCGTATCGCCTCATCGCACCGCTCCCCTCAGCATCATGCCTCTAGGGTGCGCTGCTCGACGAGGCCTTCCTATCCGAAACGCGACACCAAACTGGGACGTTGCTACGGCAATGACTCTGCAATCGCCAGCGCCTCCTCGAACGGCAACTTCGTCTCCAGCCGGAAGAACCGCTCTCCCTGCCGCCAGATCAGCGCGTTCCGCTCCACCGTCCGCTCCGAACCGGCCACCGGTGCCCCTTCCGCGTCGAAGAAGCTCACGATGTGCCCGCCGCTCTCCACCCAGTAGCCGAAGCTCCCCGCCACCTGCGGCGTCTCAATCACCGTCTCCGGCGGTACCCGCTTCTCGAAGTAGCCGAACGTCGTTCCGGACGCCTGCCACACGTCGAACTGCTCGTACTGCAGCACGATCACCGGGAAGTCCTGGTACTTCACGAGGTAGACCGCCGCCGGCGCTCCAACCGCCGATGGCAACAGCGCCTCGAACCCGGCCGCCTCCTCCGCTTCCACCAGCGTCGTCGGTTCGCCGATATCTTCGAGCGCCGAGGGTGGCGTTGGCGTCCGCGGCGGCGTTGGCGATGGCGATGGCGTCGAGGTCGTCCGCGGGTTCGTGCTCGGCAATGCGACCGCTGGCTGCGTGGCCGTCGGCACAGCGGTCGGAGCCGCTGTCGGCAGTACTTCGATCCGCTCTCCCTGGACGAGCCCGAAGAACTCGCCGATCGCCGCTCGCGTCGGCGGCAACGCGAGGCTTCCGAGGATCGCCAGCACCAGGACGGCGGCAGCCGCCATCAGCAGCCGCTGCGTTGGCCGATTCGTATTCGGTGTCGCTTCGGCGTGGATCGCCGCGAGCACGCTGGAGCCGAGGTCAGGCGTCGCCGGGTACTCGACAGCACGGCTCGCCTCTACCAGCAGTTCGTCGAGCCGCCGCTCGGTCAGTGGACTAGTCATCGCCCAGCTCGCTCTCCGCGCCCACCGGCACCAGCGATTGGTAATGCGTCTCCACCACATCGCGTAGCCGCCCTCGCGCACGGCTCAGCCGAGACTTCACCGTCCCCGGCCGCTTCCCAATAGCCGCTGCAATCTCGCGCTCCGGCAGATCCAGGAAATGCCGCAGATACAGCACCACCCGGTCATCCTCCGGCAGCTCCTCGATCGCCCGCAGCAGCAGCGTCTGCCGCTCCTGCGCCTCCACC
>JABIST010000448.1 GCA_018700215.1 Dehalococcoidia bacterium
GATTTGCTGGTGCAGTTGCGCCTCCCGTTCCGGCAGCTGCAACTGCACCAGCAAATCCCCAATCGTCGACGAACCAGGCACCACCACCGCCCCCTCGCCCCGATCCCCATCCGGCAAGAACCGTCGCAGCTCACCCACGAGCCGGCACTGGAGCGTGATCGTGCTCCCCGTCTCCGCTGCATCAGCCATCTTCGTCGCCCCACTCGAAACCTCGCTCGCCACGGCCCGGCCGCGGCGACAGCGCGACCAAGATAGCGAGTGACTCCCGTTCCGTCAGCGCCAGCCGACCTCCTTCCATAAGCGCTTCGCCCAGCAAACGCTCGTTAGTTGGTTGCATTGGCACCTGAGCATCATTATCTTGACTAACTCAATCAACAAACTCGGAAATATGGAAGGCGAACCTCATTGTCGTAACCGATGAACTCCTCGCAAACAGCACCCAGTACGCCAGTGGCTTCGACAAAGCCTCACTCCCGATGCCTCCCGGAAAGAAAGTCGCCGTCATCGCCTGCATGGACGCCCGACTCAACGTCTACGGCGCGCTCGGACTCGTCGAGGGCGATGCCCACGTCATCCGCAACGCCGGCGGCGTCGTCACCGATGACGCAATCCGCTCCCTCGTCATCTCCCAGCGCCTCCTCGGCACCGAAGAGATCATCCTCATCCACCACAGCGACTGCGGCATGCTCACCTTCGAGGATGACGACGTGAAGCAGGCCATCCACGAAGACGTCGGCATCCGCCCTCACTTCGCACTCGAGGCCTTCCCCCACGTCGAAGACGACGTCCGCCACTCCATCGCCCGAGTCCTCGCCAGCCCCTTCATCCCCAACAAGGACAACGTCCGAGGATTCGTCTTCGACGTGAAGACCGGCCAACTCAACGAGGTCAACTAACCGCATTCACCCCGACGAAAGGGCCCCAACATGTCTCTCCGAATCAACGACGTCGCCCCGGACTTCACAGCCGAAACCACCGAGGGCGCCATCAACTTCCACGACTGGATCGGCGACGGCTGGGCGCTGCTCTTCTCCCACCCGAAGGACTTCACCCCCGTCTGCACCACCGAACTCGGCGCGGTAGCCAGCCTCAAGCCCGAATTCGACCAGCGAAACTGCCAGATCATCGGCATCAGTGTCGATGGCGTCAGCGACCACGCCGCCTGGTCGAAGGACATCGAGGCCTCCCAGGGCCACGCGGTCAACTTCCCCCTGATCGGGGACCCCAGTCTCGACGTCGTCAAGCTCTACGACATGCTCCCCGCCGATGCCGGCGACACTTCCGACGGCCGCACCGCCGCCGATAACGCCACCGCCCGCTCCGTCTTCATCATCGGCCCGGACAAGAAGATCAAGGTCACCCTCACCTACCCCATGACCACCGGCCGCAACTTCCACGAAATCCTCCGCCTCCTGGATTCCGTCCAGCTCACCGCAAAGGAACAGGTCGCCACCCCCGCCAACTGGGAGCAAGGCCAGGACGTCATCATCGTCCCCTCCGTCTCCAACGAAGACGCCGAAAAGAAGTACCCCGAAGGCTGGGCCTCCCCACTCCCCTACATCCGCCTCGTGAAACAGCCCGCCTAGACGACGCCACTGAGCCGCCGCAGCCACAACGCCGAGAAGCCTTCCGCCAACGTCTGGCGGAAGGCTTCTCGGCGTTCACCAGATCGCAGGAGACATCAAGCGCCTCTAGCTACCGGAACGAACCCAAAGCCACTACTTCACGATCATCAACAACATCTTGAAGTTCTGCTCCGCCGTCACCGCGTGCGGAACATCCGACGGCATCACAATCGACTCCCCCGCCCCCACCACCGAGGCCTCCCCGTCAATCTCGATCACCGCCTCACCATCCAGCACATACACCAGCGCATCTGCCGGAGTCGCATGCGCCGTCAGCCCCTCCCCCGAGGGAAACGCAAACAGCGTCAGGCTCACCCCGTCGTCCTGCACCAACGTCCGACTCACCACCTGCCCCTCCTGGTAACCCACCAGCCCCGCCAGGTTCACCACCTCACCAATCGGCAAATTCTTGATCATCTCTCACATCCCCTATCTACCCGCGTCAGACCTGGCGCCCGCGGTCACCGCTCTCAGCCAAAGCCACTGCGCCCCAACGCCATCATCGAGGTCAACCATCCCCCATCAACCACCCCATCCCCGCAAACAGCCCCGAAGGGTCGACCACCCCCCGAAGGGGGCTATGGGATGCCGATCATCTCCGTGCCGCTCGTCAGCACCACCGTCCCCTCCGGATCCACCCACTCTTCCATCCCGTCCGCCTCAAACGCCTCGATGTACGACTCCCACCCCGACGCATCGCGGAAATACAGCTCCGCCATCCCCGCAAACGGCTCGTCTGCCGGCTCCAGGCTGTGACTCACCACGTACCGAAACCCACCCACCGACTCCATCACCGACCGCACATTCGGCGCGTGCACCTCAAGCCAGTGCGCGAACAGCGCCTCGAAATCCGTCCCCGGCTTCGCCTTCAACAGCGCACTCACCTTGAAGAACCCCGACCGCGTCGTCGGGAACGGCGCATTCAGCGTCAGCGGCTCAATCGGCAACTCCGACGAGCCGTCCATCACCACATACTCCCGAGTCCCCCAGTGCACGTACGGCTCAGCCTTCTCCTGAAACGTATCCCCCGGCGGATCGCCATGCACCACCCGACGATGCAACGGCTCATCCCAGTAGAGCTGCGCCATCCCATCCCACGCCCGCTCGCCCCCAGCATCCGCTGCATCGAACACCGTCGCGATATACCGCCACGCCGCCCGCCGCCCCTCCGCTGCCTGCGACCGCTGCCCCTCGATCACCCCCGGCATGTGGTTCGCAAACCAGTGCGCCACCAGCTCCTCCCGAGAAGTCCCCACCTTCCGACGAATCAGATAGACCATCTTCGCGCCCGGCGTCTGTTCCACCTTGCCCCCCAAATTCCAAGACTTACCGCTGAAATAGCCCGGAAGGGTCAACCAGCCCCGAAGGGGGTTAGGCGTACTCTCCTAAGAACATGCCACCGAGTACGTGCACGTGCGCGTGATCCTGCGACTGCATCCCGTCGTAACCGAAGTTCGAGAGCAAGCGGAACCCGTTCGGACAATGCTCCTCGGCCACCTGCACCGCAATCTCGCCTACGCGGCCCATGTCGCCCCACAGCTCCGCCTGCGTCCCATGCTCCTTGCGAATCGCCAGCAACATGATCGGCACCCACCGCAACCGATTGCGGAACACCATCACCTCGTCATCCTCGTACAGGATGTCGGCCGGCTCCCGATGTGTCGCAATCTCGCAAAAAACACAGTATCGAGCCACGAAAACCTCGGTTGCTGGCGCATGTTGAGCGCAGCGGCTACGTTCGAAAACGCGCCCGCGACGAGTGATCAAACATCGATCAGTGGACGGCGGCCAGTCTAGGCGCGCCTTCCGCCAGCGTCCAAGCCAGCCACAGCCACAGGAGCCGCCACCATCGCCGATATCCGACCCTTCCGAGGCCTCCGCTACAACCCCGCCCGCGTCACCCCGGATGACGTCCTCGCCCCGCCCTACGATGTCGTCGGCGATGCTGCCGAAGCCGCCCTCCTCGCCCGCTCCCCCTACAACGCCGCCCACATCGAACTCGCCCCCGGCCCAGTCGACGGCCGCTTCGACCGCGCCGCCCAGACCTTCGAGCAGTGGCAGACCGAGGGCATCCTCACCCGCGACCCAGAGCCCGCCTACTACCTCTACGAGCAGGTCGCCCTCATCGAGGGCGAGCGCCACGCCCGACGCTGCTTCTTCGCCGCCCTCCGCCTCTCCCCCCCCGAAGACGGCATCATCCGCCCCCACGAATCCACCATGGCCGGCCCCCGCGCCATCCGACTCGACCTCATGCGCGCCACCAACGCCAACATCAGCCCGATATTCGCCATGTTCGATGACCCCCTGCACCGCGCCGAGGCCGTCCTCGATACCGTCGCCGCCACCACCCCCACCTTCGAAGCCACCGATGACCTCGGCGAC
>JABIST010000449.1 GCA_018700215.1 Dehalococcoidia bacterium
GCCTCTAGACCGGGGTAAGTTCAGCTCCTACCGGCGCGGATCAAGCCGCGTCGGTATTCAGGCGACGTGCGGTGCACGGAACGCCGGCTTCGCACCCTCTAGTGGCGGGTGGAGCGGCGTCAACGTCGCCTCATCCTCAAGCTCCAGCGAACCGAGCATGAGTACGAAATCGCGCAGCAGATCGTGCTCGTAGCGACCTTCGATCGACTCTCGCAGCGTGTACAACGCGCGATAAGCCCCCGAATCGATCCGACCCGGACGGTTCGTCAACGTATCGAACGAATCTGCCAGTTGAACGATCTGTACATGTAATGGCAGATCAATGGCGTTGCTGTGGTGGTCCGCCACAATTTCCAGTACCAGCGGGTCGTCCATCTCCGCCTCCTCCAGCACGCCCAGGCCCCGTTCCGGGTGCTTCACCAGATAGGCGTGCTCGCTCTCCGTCAGCGCGGACTCATCGCGGCTGAGCAGGCGCACGTCCGCTGTCGCAAGGCCGATGTCGTGCGCGAGCGCCCCAATGCCGATCGATCGTAGTTCGCCAGTCGTAATCTCTTCGCGCCGTGCTGCCAGTGCAATTGCATAGGCGGCCGTGTTCATCGAGTGGACGTAGAGTCGCTCGTCACCCACGGCGAAACGCACCAGGTGAGGGACGATCTGAGTGTCCTCAACGATCTGTCGCACCGTCGCCTCGGAAGCCTCGCGTACGCGTTGAATCGCGTGCCCGTCATCGAATGTCTGGAACGCGAGACGGAGTGAAGCGCGAACGGTATCTCGGAGGATTGCGCCGGCATCTTCGAGCGATGCCGCATCGGCGAGACGAAGCTCCAGCATCCGCGCGAGATACGCGTCTAGCGCGGGGCGGTCCGTGGCCTTGATGTAGAGCATCTGGATCGAGCGGCGTCGCAATTTCGCGAGCGAGCGACTGTCCACTGCCTCGCGCCCCGAGCGGTACAGCAAGTAGCGGCCACCCACGTAGATATACAGATCCGCGCCCGTGACGGTATCCGCCGCGATCACATCTCGCGGTATCGCAATATAGGCTCGCGCCATCGGCCGATCTGCCATCGGTACGGAGACCCCTCGCAGCATCACACTTCTCGTTTCACATAATCATCGGTTCGGCTCGCGCCTCCGACAGATATGGGAAATCCCGGTCCTTGGAGGGGGGTATCCCCCAAACCGGGGGATTGTTCCGCCTCAAACTAGGGGTTTCACCTATCCAGTGTCGGGGGGGCAGACACCTAGGATGCAGCAACAGGACAAGAGAGCGCTCGCGAACAGCGAGTCAGCACAAGGACGCTGCAATGACCATGACTGAGCAAGACCTACGGGTAGTTCACCAGGACGAGGCAACTCGCTGCGTCCACCACTGGGTGCTCTCTGACCCCAGCGACGGGGTGATTCCCGGCCTCTGCAAGCGCTGCGGAGCGAACCGCGGATTCCCGACGAACCCCGAGGGTGTCGAGCGGTTTGATGACTACCGCGAAATCACTCAGGCCAGTTCGTATTACCAGGACCGCAAGTCTGCGTAGAAAACCAGAACCATCGGTCATTGTGACCGCGCCGTGAACGACGTACGCTCAATGTGCATGGAGGCTTTATGACTACTCACGACCGCAGCCGCGACGCGGCACCTGTGACCCGCGCACGCCCCAGCCGGACGGGGCACCGCATCCGCATCCTTGTCGCCGACGACCACGCACTGCTGCGCCAGGCGCTGCGGATGATGCTTGAGTCGCAGGAGGGCCTGGAAGTTGTTGGCGAGGCCACGAACGGCCGCGACGCCGTTGACTGCGCCGAGCAGCTGATGCCCGACGTAGTCCTCATGGACATGGTGATGCCCGGTCTCAACGGCATCGATGCGACACGACAGATTCTGAAGCGGTCGCCCAGCACCAAGGTGCTGATTCTGACTGCCTACCTGGAAGACGAGCGGTTGCTGCAGGCGCTGCGAGCCGGCGCATCCGGCTACGTGGTCAAGAACTCGGACATGGAGGAGTTGCTGCTCGCCATCCAGTCTGTGCGCCGCGGCAACACCTACTTCTCCACTTCGGTCTCCGACGAGATCGCAGTGAACGAGGTCCTGCTCCAGGCGAAGCAGCCCGAGGGCAAGACTGGCTACGACCTACTCACCAATCGCGAGCGTGAGGTACTGCAGCTGATCGCCGAGGGTCTTTCGAACCAGGCGATTGCGGAGCAGCTCGTGATTAGTGTGAAGACGGTGGAAGCACACCGTGCACACATCATGACCAAGCTTCACGCCAAGAACCGCACGGACCTGATCCGCTACGCGATCAAGCGCGGACTGGTTGGACTGGAGAGCGCCAGTCACGACGAGGCGAAGCTTCAGGCTGGCTAGGCCTCGATTTCGGCTTGAACCCAACGGGCGGCGAACTCAGTTCGCCGCCCGTTTTCGTGCCACAGACTTGCCCGGACCGATGTGCGGGCCCATGGTGGTGAGCGATGACTCAATTTCCCGAATCTTCACCCACTGCCGACGCTGTGAGCCCACTGGTGCTAGTGGCGGAGGACGAAGAGAGTGTGCGTCAGATGGTGGCGTTAGCGCTGAAGGCGCTTGGCTACCGAACCACGGTCTTCTCTGACGGTATGGACGCGGCAACGGCGTTTGACGATGGCCAGCAGGCTGACGCGGTGCTGCTGGACGTGCGGATGCC
>JABIST010000450.1 GCA_018700215.1 Dehalococcoidia bacterium
CGCTTTCCCGTCACGTCTGGTGGAGGGGCAACGATCCCCATCTCAGCAGCACGCCGCTTGAACTCCTCCGGGATGTACGCATAGCGACGGATCTCGATTGGCAAGTTCCGTGTGGTGGCAGAACTCCGGCTCCAAATGAACATCGGCTCACCATCGTTCAGCATGTTGCCGATCACGATGTGCTGCGGACTCAAGTGGTCAACGCAACAGCCGCGTCGAACAGCTCAGATGGTGATCGAAATCCAAGCGTCTGTCGAGGACGGTCGTTCAGCTCCTCGGCGACGGCATCGAGCTGCTGCTGCGTCACCGCTGCCAGGCTGGTGCCTTTCGGGTAGTACTGGCGGAGCAGCCCGTTGGTGTTCTCGTTCGAACCCCGCTGCCATGGACTGCGCGGATCGCAGAAGTAGAGCTGCAGTCCTGTTTCGCGCGTGAACTCAGCATGCCGCGCCATCTCGGTACCGCGGTCCCAGGTGAGCGAGCGCACCAACGGCTGCGGCAGCGTCGCGATTCGCTCCTTCAGCGCCTCGAACACCGCCTCGGACGTGCGGCCATTCGGCAGTCGGACCAACACCGTGAAGCGGCTGCAGCGCTCGACCAGCGTCGCGATCGCCGAGTTTCCCGTTCCCAGCATCAGGTCGCCCTCCCAGTGGCCGGGTACCGCGCGGTCCTCAGCTTCAGCCGGGCGCTCACTGATGTGGACGGCGTTTCGCAGCTGGCCCTGTCCGTTCACCACGTGTGGGGTGCGTGGGCTACGGACCTTCCGCCGGGAGCGCAGATGCCGCGTCAGCTGCTTGTGCAGCGTGGCACGGGGCTGAACGAACAAGGCGAGGTAGATCGTCTCGTGCGATACGCGGAACTCCCGGTCGCCGAGGCTGACGCGCGCGAGCCAACCGGCGATCTGCTGCGGCGACCAGCGCAGCTTCAGCAGCGCTTCCACCGCGTGGCGCAGCTGAGGAAAGCTCCCGAGCTTGGTGGACTTCGGACGTCTGGCGCGGGTGAATGCGATTCGCTCAGCTTCGCAGGCTCGGTAGCGACCACGTCCGCCGTTACGGAAAATCTCACGAGAGACGGTCGATGGCGCGCGCCCCAGCTGCCGAGCAATACTGCGACAGGACTCGCCGGCCACGAGGCCCCGCGAAATCTCTTCACGCTCAGACAGCGACAGGCGCAGCTCCGACCGCCGCAACTCTCTCGGTTGGCGTCCGCCGGTCGACGCGATCAGGCGTCGCAGTAGTCCCATGTCGCGTCCCAGGCTGCGACTGATCGACCGTAACGACTCCCCGATGCCGTACCGGCGCCAGATATCCGCCTGTTCTCGCTGACTCAATCCACCACGTCTCATCTGTCATCCTCCTCGTCACGAGCAGTTTGTTCGTTCGACGAGGTGGTGCGTTGATCCCTTGAGACCACCGCTCATCGAGCAGGAAGCGCGCGACCTCAGGGGTGTGGCGCTCCAACTCAACGGGACGATCGCTCAGCGCAATGGCGTTGTAGCCGCCGCGTCGCACCGCATCCCGGAAGTCCTGGGTCTTGGCGAGCAGACGCCAGTAGGCATCGCGATCCACCGCGACCGTGAGCACCGTTCGGGTGCCGGTTGAGTCGGGCTCGTGCTCGAAGAGGGGAAGCTGTCCGCCACTGATGTAGTGCGCCAGCGTGTGTAGGTGATCGAGCATCTCGCGACGGCTGAGGCGCATTCCAGCCCGATCACTGAGCGGCGAAGGATCAGCACATTAGTTCTTATCACTCGTGACAGTCAACTCAGGAATGGTCTTCGCTCTTTAGCCTGAAAACTAAGTATTCGACGTATGCGCATCTTGGACTCGACCGCTACGGTCTGCCCATGAGCGAATCCCGTGAGCATCCTGCCACACCCTGGTACCAGCGACCGATTTGGATCGTTGTGCTGCTGATCGTGCTCTTCCCCGTCGGTCTCTTCCTCATGTGGCGCTACGCCGACTGGCAGCCGCGAACGAAGAAGATCGTCACGTCTCTCTGGGTCTGGCCGATGGCCGTCTGGTGGCTGTGGAAGGGTGGTCGCTCGCGTTGGGAGATCGGTCTTGCCTCGTTCGCCGGGTTGATCTGGCTGGTGATCGTCGCGGGTGTGTTCGCTGGAAG
>JABIST010000452.1 GCA_018700215.1 Dehalococcoidia bacterium
ATTGGGCAACATCGAAGCCGTCTCCGGCCCCCTGCTCCGCTACATCAACCGACTCTCGGACCTACTCTTCGCCATGGCCCGCGCCACCAACGCCCGCGCCAACGTCGACGAACCAGAGTGGCGCGGCCGCGACGCCCGCTAGCTGCCCCGAGCCGCCAGCTCCCGAAACGCCGAGGCAGGCGGCCCCTCGACCAACCGCCGACGAATCGCCCCAGCACACTCCTCCGCACTCATCACCGACGTATCGACCTCCAAGTCGTAAATCCCCGGCACATGCACCACGTCCTGCCACCGCTGCACCGGCGCCGGAATCGGGTCCTCCGAGGTCCCCACCGCATACCTCCCTTCCCGACCAGCCTGCCCCGCATTCCGACGCTCCATGATCACGTCGATCGGGCACAGCACCCCCACGAACAGCGCCGGCAACCCATCGAGCCGCCGTGCACAGTCGACCAGCGTCTCCTCCACGTGGTGCCCCACGTCCACCACCACGTTCAACCCCAGCCGGCTCTGAGCAGCGATCGACTCGTACAACCCCGCATACATCACGGGAATCAGTCCCTCCGGATCGGCCCCATCCTCCCCCGGACGCAGCCCAATCCCCGGCCGGTACCGCTTCGGCGTCACCGGATCGATCCACGCATCCACCCCCAGGTTCAGCCACACCCCATCGAACGACTCCTGGATCGCCACCGCGATGCTCGACTTCCCCGCCCGCGGCGCCCCGTTCAGCACCACGATCTGCCCGAGGTCGCTCGGCTGCTCGATCACCATCGTCTAGCCTCCGCCCGCTCCGCCCGCTTCCGAGTCCACCTCAAGCGCCGCACGCTCCGCCCGCCGTACCACGGCCCCATACACCACCCACGCCGCCACCGTGATCACGATGATCACTACACCCTCCATCGCCAGCACCTCGCGCTCGCCGATTCGGTCCGCCAGCACCCCAATCGGCAACGCCGTCAGCCCCTGCCCGCCCCACGCCAGCATCATCAACGACATCACCCGTCCGAAGTACGCCGGGTCCGCCTCCATCATCAGCAGCGCGTTGTTCGTCACCTGGAACCCTGTGTACCCCACTCCAACGATGAACATCGCCAGCAGCACTGTCACAAACGACGGCGCCACAGCCAGCGCGATCATCGAGACTCCGGACAGCACACCCATCGACAGCATCAACCGCCACGCCCCCGCGCCGCGCATCATCCCCGCGATCGCCAGGCCGGTCGCCAACCCCCCAACGGCCTCCACCGTGAACAGCAACCCGATCCGCTCGGTCGGCTGCCCCAGCTCATGCTCCAGCAGCGCTGGCAACACCGTCACAAACGGCTGCCCAACAATCGTCACCAGAATGAACGACCCCACCAACAGCATCAGCCGCGGTCGCTCCCGCACGTGCGACAGCCCCGCCCCCAGGTCCCCGAACACCGACTTCCCGCTCGAAGACGGCTCCGACGCCGGCAGCCGGAACAGCGTCGCCACCACCAGCAAGAACAGGCTCGACATGAACAGGTACGTCCCACCCGTGCCCGAGAACGACCATGCAATCAGCACACCCGCCACCAGCGGCGATGCCACCCGCGCAAACGCCATCGAAAGCTGACTCAAGGCCACCGCGTTCGGCAGCAGCTCGCGCGGCACCAGCTCCCCCACATACGCCTGCCGAGTCGGCCCAATGAACGCGAAGCACAGCCCCATCAGGAAAGTCAGTCCCACAAGCAGACCAATCGTCAGCTGGTCGCTCACAATCAGCAGCCCGATCACCAGAAACAGGAAACCGATCAAGCTCTGCCCCGTCAGCAGCACCCGTCGCTTCGACAACCGATCGGCGAACACCCCACCAATCGGCCCGACGAACACCATCGAAATCCCACTACCCAGCGCCACCACGCCCACCGCCGTGCTGCTCCCCGCAAGGTCGAACGCCACCACGCTCTGAACCGTCCGAGTCATCATGAACGCCAGCAGCGCGAACGTACTGCCGCCCCACAGAATCCGAAATGAAGGAATCGTCAGCGCCTCGAAGGTCGCCGCGTACCAGCGCGAAAGCATCGCAGAACTCTACGCGCCCCACACGCCAGCGTCCGTCCGCTCCGGGGCTTTACGTGCGCATCAACGTCCGCCCGCCCGAGGGCTGGAGCAACTCGATCAGCCCAGCGCCGCAATCGTCCGATCCGGGAAATCCCCGCAGATTGCATCCACGCCCGCGTCTCGCACCCGCACCAGGCTCTCAGGCTCATTCACCGTCCACGTCGCCACCAGCAACCCTCGACGCCGTGCCCGCTCCACCAGCTCCGCAGTCACCAAGTCCTGCCGCACACTCACCCCCGCCGCCCCCAGCCGTGGCGCCATCTCAAACGGATCGCCGATCTCGTACCGCGACAGCGACGGCTCCGAGAACGTCAGCCACGCCGGCACCTCCGGCATCGCCGCCCGCGAAGCCGCCACCACCCCAGGGTCGAAACTCCAGATCCAGCACCACTCCGCCGCCCCCCGCGACCGGATCAGCGAAGCCACCCGCTCCTCCAGCCCCGCCTCCTTCAACTCGATCACAAACAGCGCCCGACCATCGATCTGATCCATCGCCTCCGCCAGCGTCGGCACCGGCTGCTCCCCCACCGCGCCGCGACTATCCAGCACGCGCACGCCGCGCAGCTCCTCCAGCGTCACCTCACGGAGCGCCCGATCGCCGCCGTCCGTCGTCCGCGCCAACGACGCATCGTGCAGCAACACCAGCTCGCCATCCGCCGTCGCACGCACGTCAATTTCGACGCCGTCAGCGCCACCCTCAATCGCTGCATCAATCCCCGCCAGCGTGTTCTCCGGCATCGTCCCCATTTGCGTCCGGTGCGAAATCACCAACGGTCGATGCATCGGCCTGCCTCAGCTACGGGCGCCTATCTGCCCGCGCGAAGCCTAGCCCTCACCCATCCCCCGCGCCATCAGCCGACGTTAGCTCGCCGCTTCCGAGGTCCCACCAACATCATCGAGCGGCGCACGCACCGTCACCCGCGCCCCGCCACCCGGCGCGTCGTCGATCGTCACGCTGCCCGAATGCACCGCCGCCTGCTGCGCCACCAACGCCAATCCCAGTCCCGTCCCCGCCCCCTGCACGCCGTTCCCGCGCTCGAACCTGCCGAACACCCGCTCCCGGTCCGCCGCCGCGATCCCCAGTCCGCCGTCCGTTACCGTCAGCACCCACTCGCGCTCGTCGTGGTCCAGCGACACCACCACCTCCGCCTCGCCACCTCCCGAGGGCCTCCCGTGCGTCACCGCGTTCCGCACCAGATTGTCCAACAGCACCCGCAGCCCCTCTGGCCACACCCGCACCTCCGGCGGCTCCCGCTGCACATCCAGCGTGATCGTCGCCTCCGGGAACCGCGCCTGCGCCTGCGCCACCGTCCCGTCCACCAACTCCCCGAGGTCCGTCGACTCGAACAGATCCGCCGCCGCCAACTCCCCGCGCGCCAGCAACCGCAACGCTTCCAGCGCATCCAGCAGCCGATGCTGCTGCGCCACCACGTCGCCCACGATCGCGTTCCGCTCCTCCACCGGCAGATCCGGATTCGCCGCCAGCACCTCCAGGTTCGTCTGCATACTCGTCAGCGGCGTCCGCAGCTCATGCGCCACGTTCCCCGCGAACCCCCGAGACGCGTCCAACGCCGCCTGCGTCTGCGCCGCTCCCTCCTCGATCCGCTCCAGCATCACGTTCAACGCCTGCGCCAGCTCATCAACTTCCGAGGGCCCCTGGTCCACCGGCACCCGCACACTCAAATCCACCGTCTCGCTCACCCGCTCCGCCTCACGACGCAGCCCCGCCAACGGCCGAATCGCCACCGTCCCCAGCAACCAACCTCCGAGGCCCGCGGCCCCCACCGCGAATGCACCCAGCGCAAGAATCAATCGCCGCAGTTCGGACAGCGTGGATTCCACGCCCTCCATCGAAGCAGTCGTCTGCAGCAACACCGCTCCACCACCCCCGGGTGGGCGCGGCAACTCCATCGTCAACACTCGCCACTGCTCCCCGTCGGCACTTTCGGTCGAGAAGCCGACGGCCACCGGCACTGGAATCTCCGGGAATTCGACGGTCTCGAAAACCGATCCGTCCGAATTAATCACCCTCGAGGCCACGAACAGATCAGAGCGGAATCCGCGCAACTCTCGAGGCACGCGCCGTCCCTCAACCAGGTTCGTAAAGGGACCCGGCGACACCACAATCCCCACCTGCTGCTGCAACGCCTCGTCCAGCTCGTCCTGCTGCGATCGCTCCGTCAGCGCCAGCAGCACCACGCCCAGCAGCACCACCACCGCGATCGTCGCGGCCATCGAGGACAGCGCCACCCGCGATCGCAAGCTCATGAGCGCAACACAAATCCGACGCCGCGCACCGTCTGGACCAGCCGCGGTTCACCCTCCGCCTCCAGCTTCCGACGCAAGTACCCGACGAACACGTCCACCACATTGCTATCGATCTCGAAGTCGTAGCCCCACACCCGCTCCAGCAGCTGCGAGCGCGACAGCACAATCCCGTCGTTCCGCGCCAGCACCTCCAGCAGATCGAACTCCCGACGCGTCAGCTCCATCTCCCGCTCACCCCGCCGCGCGATCCGCCGCGCCGGATCCACCGCTAGGTCGCCAACCTCGATCAGCTCACCGTCGCCCTCCGAGGCGGCACCAGCTCGACGCAGTAACGCCCGCAGCCGCGCCACCAGCTCCTGCAGCGCGAACGGCTTCACCATGTAATCGTCCGCACCCGCCTCCAGCCCCGCCACGCGGTGCGACACCTCGTCGTTCGCCGACAGCACGCAGATCGGCACCTCTTCCCCGTTCGCTCGCAGCGTCCGAGTCACGCTCACCCCATCGAGGTCCGGCATGTTGATGTCCAGCACCATCACGTCTGGCGACCGCATCTCCACCTCACGCAGCGCCGCCACACCGCCCGAGGCGCTGCGCACGGCGAAGCCCTCGACGCGGAGACCGCGTTCGAGGGCCGTGATAATCGCCGGGTCGTCGTCCACGACCAACACGTCTGCCTGCTGCTGGTTTACAGCGAAACTCCTTCGTCGGCTGGTCCAAATTCACCGAGTTGCGTACCGCCGTGCCGCGGACCACCGTCCGGGCCACCGCGACGCGGGCCGTGTCCACGACCGCCGTCGCGCTCGCCCACGGTCTCCCGCATCAGCTCCTGGAAGCCTTCGAGGTCGCCCTCGTTCAGCTCCGCCTGCAATGCATCGTACTGCGACTGGTCGATGATCCCGTCGCTCAGCATCTGCTCCAGCCGGTCGCCGACCGACTCGATCTTGCGCTCCTGCCTCAGCTCATCCAGCGTCCCGTTCGCCTTCGCTTCCAGGATCTCGTCCGCCTCGGCCTGCGTCAGCTTGCCGTCCTCGACTCCCTGCGCCAGCCGCGCCTCGAACGCGCCGTCGAACGCCGCCTCCAGCTCAGCCGCCGAAATCCCGAGTTCCGCAGCAACGTCCGAGATGAACTCGGCACGGTGCGCCTCGCGCTCCTCGGCCGTCAGGCCTTCCGGCTTCTCAGCGCCCGAATCTCGGCGCTCCTCCATCACAGCTCGAACCGCATCGCGGAACGTCTCCGCGTCGATCCCAAGCTGCTCCGCCACGCCCGCGTCGCCGCCACCGCGGTGACCGCGCCCCGAACGCCCATGCTCAGGCCCGCGACCCGACTCTTCGCCGTCCACCGCCTGCTGAACCGCCACGGTCGTGACCGTCTCGGTAACAGCCTCACTCGCGCCAACCGGCGCCGTCATTGCCACTCCGCCGATCACCATGGCGCCCAGCGCCCCTGCCATCGGCAACTTGCTATTCCAACGCATGACTCGTTCCTCTCGATTTAGTGTGTGGTCGCGTTGAAATCATCTTCGGCCGCACCTCTAAGAGAACTCTGAGAACACGCTAAACCTTCAATGAGACTTCCCGGGACCTTCGTCGCGGACCTTCCCGCCGATATCGCCTGTCGCCGCCCATGATTTCAGCGCACCATCCTCACGAGGAGTGCGAATCAGTGCTCGAACTCACCAACCTCCACAAGCGCTTCGGCGATGTCGTCGCCCTCGAGGGCTGCAACCTCCGCGCCTGCCCCGGCCGCATGGTCGGCTTCCTCGGACCCAACGGCTCCGGCAAAACCACCGCCATGCGCAGCATCTTCGGACTCATCCACCTCGATGCCGGCACCGCCAGCTGGCACTCCCAGCCCATCTCCAACGACGAACACCGCCGCTTCGGCTACATGCCAGAACAGCGCGGCCTCTACCCACGCATGCGCGTCCGCGACCAGATCGTCTACTTCGCCCGCCTCCACGGTCGCGACGCTGCCGAGGCCTCCCAGGCTGCCGACCACTGGCTCGACCGCCTCGGCCTCGCCGACCGCGCCAGTTCCCGCCTCGAGGAGCTCTCTCACGGCAACCAGCAGCGCGTCCAGCTCATCGTCGCCATCGCCCACGAAGCCGACCTGCTCGTCCTCGACGAACCATTCGCCGGCCTCGACCCGATCGGCGTCGAGTCCCTCGGCGAAGTCGTCCGCGAACAGGCCGCCCGAGGCGCCGCCGTCCTCTTCTCCAGCCACCAACTCGACCTCGTCGAGGACCTCTGCGACGACGTCACCATCATCCACCGCGGTCGCACCGTCCTCGAAGGTGCCCTCGCTGAGGTCCGCGCCGCCTCCCCCTCCCGCTACGTCCACGCCTCAGTCGACTCGAACAGTGACCGCCCTTGGCACGAAGCGATCGAGGGCACGGAGCTGCTCTGGTCTCGCAACGACGAGCGCCGCCTCCGCGTCCCCGTCGATGCCGATCCCGCCGCCCTGCTCGCCGCCGCCCAGGCCGCCGGCACCGTCACCTTCTTCCGATTCGAGCCGCCCCTCCTCTCAGACCTCTTCATGGAAGCCGTCAACGACCAGTCCGAGGATCTGGCCCCATGACCCCGCTCCACGCCTCCTGGCTCGTCGCCCTCCGCGAGATCAACGAACGCGCCCGCACCCGCACCTTCGCCATCTCCACCGGCCTCATCGTCCTGCTCTCCGCCTCCGGCGTCCTCGCTGGCGCTCTCCTCCCCGACTTCTTCGAGGACGATCCACCCCTCATCGCCGTCGTCGAATCAGACCTGCCCCCCGGCCTCGCCACCCTCCTCGAAGACGGCTCCCTCGGCGCCACTGCCGACATCCACCGCGTCCCGTCCACCGAGGAAGCCCAGCGCCTCGTCCAGGACGGCACCGCCGACGCCGCCATCTACGCCGGCCCCACCATCGCCTTCCGGAACGAAACCTCCAGCAGCACCTTCAACCTGATCACTCAGGCGTACCGCCTCGCTGCCCTCCCCGCCGTCCTCGACCAGCTCGACCTCACCCTCGAGCAAGCCCTCCCCCTCATCTCCCCGGACCCCGTGCCCGTCACTCTCCTCGACCCGCCCGACACCCCGGAGCCCGACGACGCCCAATCCGGCATCGCCACCATCTCCGTCGTCGCGGTCCTCATGACGCTCACCATCTACGGCGTCTGGATCCTCAACGGCGTTATCGAAGAGAAGACCAGCCGCGTCGTCGAGGTCCTCATGGGCGCCATCCGCCCCTGGCAGCTCCTCCTCGGCAAAGTCTGCGGCATCCTCGCGCTCGCCCTCGCCCAGATCGCCGCCGCCGCCGGCACCGCCACCCTCCTCCTCGTCCTCGTGCGAGACGCCGATCTCCCCGACGTCACCGGCGAGGTGGCCGCCTTCGCCATCGTCTACGCCGTCCTCGGCCTGCTGCTCTACAGCTTCGTCTACGCCGCCGCCGGAGCCACCGTCTCCCGACAGGAGGAGGCACAGTCCGTCACCATGCCCATCACCTTCACCCTGCTCGGCGTCTACATGCTGTCGCTGATCGTCGTCATCCAGAACCCGGACAGCACCGTCGCCCGCGTCGTCTCCATCATCCCCTTCTCATCGCCGCTCACGATGACCCCACGCATCGCCGTCAGCGATCCACCCCTCTGGGAAATCGCCCTCTCCCTCACCCTCCTCCTCATCACCATCCCGCTCGTCATCCGCCTCGCCGGCCGCATCTACACCGGCGCCATCCTCCGAACCGGCCCCCGCATCGGCATCCGCGACGCATGGCGCTCAGCCCGCGAAACCAACTAGCAGCCTGCCGAGGACCCAGCTCCCGAGCGCATCCGAACCCACCCCTCGATCGCGAAACGAACCCCCCGAGGCGCACACCTACGCGAGGCAAACAGCCGCGAAGCGCGACGAACCCCCGAAGGGGGCTAGAACTCGATGCCGGGTTGGGCGTTGATGCCCTGATCTTCGAACGGGTGCTTCACCAGCCGCATCTCTGTCACCAGATCCGCGTACTCCACCAACTCCTCCGGCGCGTCCCGACCCGTAATCACCAGGTGCAGGCTGTCCGGCTTGTGCTCGCGAAGCCAGCTCACGACCTCGCTCGTCTCCAGCCAGCCGTACGCCATCGGGTACGTGAACTCATCCAGGATCAGCAGCTCGTACTGCTCCGCCTCAATCCGCTGCTGCGCCAGCGCCCAGCCATCTCGCGCCATCTGCGCCGTCTTCTCCATGTCCTTGCTCGTCCACGTCCACCCGTCCCCCGTCCCCTCGATCTCAATCCCCATCTCCCGAGCAGCCCGAATCTCCCCGTAGTTCGCCGTATCCGGCTTCAGGAACTGCAACACGCCCACCCGCATCCCCCGACCCCGCGCTCGAAACGCCATCCCGAACGCCGCCGTCGACTTCCCCTTGCCGTCGCCCGTGTTCACGATCACCAGCCCCTTGCGACGTTTCGCCGCGCGCACCTCCTTCCGGTACGCCTCGCTCTCCACGCCCTCATCCGAGTCAGTCTGCTGCTCTGCTTCGCTCATCATCCGAACCTATCACCGCTTCCCGCTTGTCCAAGCACCGACGAACGCGCGAGACTGCCTCAATGACCTCCACACCCACCGTCGGCATCGTCGGCGCCGGACAGCTCGCCCGCATGATGATCGAGGCCGCCACACCCCTCGATATCCCCATCCGCCTCCTCGCCGCCAGCCCAACCGATGGCGCCGCACGCATCTGGCCGCACGTCGACATCGGTCTCCCCAAGTCCACCGAAGACCTCCACCGCTTCGCTCAAACCTGCGACGTCATCACCTTCGACCACGAACTCGTGAACCTCGATGCGATCCGCGAACTCGAGGCCGCCGGCAAACTCGTCTACCCCTCGTCCAACTCCCTCCTCCACGCCCAGGACAAACTCCACCAGCGCACCGCCTTCGAAGCGCTCGGCCTCCCCATCCCGCCCTATCGCGCAGTCGTCACCACCGAGGACATCACGGCCTTCGCCGCCGACCACGGCTGGCCCGTCGTCGCCAAAGCCCAGCGCGATGGCTACGACGGTCGCGGCGTCTGGGTGCTCGACGGCCCCGACGACGCAGCCCAGCTCACCGCCGATGCCGCGACGAACGGTGTCAAACTGCTCGCCGAGCGTTTCGTCCCCATCCAACAAGAACTCGCCGGCCTCATCGCCCGCCGCCCCGGCGGCGAATTCGTCACCTACCCCATCGTCGAAACCGTCCAGCGCAACGGCATCTGCCACGAAGTGCTCGTCCCTGCTCCCGTCTCCGAACCAATCCGCCGCCGCGCCGAAGAACTCACCGTCGCCGTCGCCGAAGCAACCGGCGTCGTCGGCATCATGGCGCTCGAACTCTTCCTCGCGGATGGCGAGCTGCTGATCAACGAAATCGCCACCCGCCCCCACAACTCCGGTCACTTCAGCATCGAAGCCACCGCCACCTCCCAATTCGAAAACCACCTCCGCGCCGTCATCGATTGGCCACTCGGTTCCACTCGGCTCCGCAGTCCAGCCGCTGTGATGGCCAATCTCCTCGGCCGCGGACAGAATGATGTGTCCCCCGGTGTGCGAAGCGCATTGACCGCCGATGATTCAGAGGTACACATTCACCTCTACGGGAAAGAATCACGTGATGGCCGCAAGATCGGCCACGTCACCGCCCTCGGTGACGACCTCGATCAGACCCGCCGGCGCGCCACGAAGGCCGCCGAGGAATTGATGGTCACGACCGCGTAAACGGTCGTCGAAGGGAATCGACAATGACCACCGAAGTACACGCACAAATCGGCATCGTCATGGGCAGCGACTCAGACCTCGAGGTCATGCGCGACGCCGCCACCGTCCTCGATGAGTTCAAGATCCCCTACGAAGTCCGCGTCGTCTCCGCGCACCGCACCCCGCAAGCAATGCTCGTCTACGCCGAACGCGCCGTGGAGCGAGGGCTCAAGGTCATCATCGCCGGCGCTGGTGGCGCCGCCCACCTCCCGGGCATGCTCGCCTCCGCCACCACCCTCCCCGTCATCGGCGTCCCCGTCCCACTCAAGCACTTCGATGGTCTGGACTCGCTCCTCTCCATGGTCCAGATGCCCTCAGGCGTCCCCGTCGCCACCGTCGCCATCGGTAATGCCCGCAATGCCGGCCTGCTCGCCATCCGCATGCTCGCCGTCACCGACGACAAGCTGCGCGTCCTCATGGAAGAGTTCCAGGAGCAGCTCCGCCAGATGGTCACCGAAAAGGACACGCGCGTCAGCGCCGAATTCGAACTCGCCAAACACTTCAGCCACTGAGCCACCGCGAGATCCGCTCGCGCTGCCACACCACCAGCCGGTAGCCGATCTCGCGCAGCCCGCGCAGCACCGGCCGGTCCAGCAGCGCCGCCACCTGCCCGCCCGGCAACAGCCGAGCCGCCTGCGTCACACTCTCTCCGCCGTGATACTCCACCCCCTCCGCGCTGACGAAGTGCGCACTCGCCCACAGTGCACTCTCGCTCAACCCCTCCAGCACACCATCGAGCGGTAACTCCGAGAATCCCACCAACTCCAACTCCTCGGTCGCCCCACGCGCCACAAACTTCGCCACCCGACTGCACAGCCCGCAATCGTCGTCATACACCAACAGCGCCCGGCCCGGCGTGTTCTCCGAACGCGCATCCCCAACACGCGGCGCTACCCGCGACCGCGTCGATGCCCGCCCCAACACTCGCGCTGCGACCTCCAGCCCGGCACAACTCGCGATGATCACGACACTCCAGCCCAACAGCCGCTTCACCATTACACTTGCTCCCCGCACCCGAAGGGCTCGCCCGTGTCCGTCTCCTCGCAGCCGCGTCTCTGGACACGGCCATACGCGCTCACGCTGCTCTCCACGCTGTCCTTCTTCGGTAGCTTCTTCTACCTCATCTCCGTCCTGCCCAAGTATGTCGACGAAATCGGCGGCTCGCCGCTCCAGATCGGCCTCGTCGTCAGCGCCTTCGCCATCGTCCCCCTGCTCACACGACCGTTCGTCGGCCGCTTCGCCGATCGAGGACACCGCGTCCGAATGATGCAGATCGGCGTCGCCTCACTCGTCGCCTCACTCGCACTGATGAGCATTTCGGAGGACATCTGGTCCCTCTTCGCCCTCCGCGTCGCCCAGGGCATCGGCATGGCCATGTACCCCACCGCCGCCGGCTCCATGGTCGCCGAGCTAGTTCCCGTTCCCCGCCGCGGCGAGGGCGTCGGCTACTTCGGCATGGCCTCCAGCGCCGCGCAAATGATCTTCCCTGCACTCGGAGTCTGGATGCTCGGGCACTGGGGGTTCGATTTCGTCTTCCTCGTCGCCGCCGCCACCTCCGCCTTCACTCTCCTCGTCGTCTCCACTTTCCACGAGCCAACCCCCGTCGTCCCCGTCGATAAGACTGCGCCCCACGGCCAACTGCTCCCCCGCGCCACCATCTTCCCCATGGCTGTCTTCATGACCGTCACCTTCGCCATCGGCGCCGCCACTAGCTTCCTCCCACTGCTCAGCGACGAACGCGATTTCGGAAACGTCGGCATGTACTTCTTCTTCATCGGAGGCGTTGCCGTCGTCGGACGCCCCATCGCCGGGCGCATCTCGGACCGCTACGGCCGAGCCGTGATCATGGCGCCCGCGCTACTCGCCGCCGTCGCTGGCATGATCGTCCTCGCCCTCGCGCAAACCACCGAGCTGATGCTGCTCTCCGGCGCACTCGGCGGCGTCGGCCTCGCCGGCACCCACACCGGCGCCTTCGCGCTCTCCCTCGATCGCGTGCGCGACAACCAGCGAGGCAGCGCCACCGCGATCTTCCAGTGGGCATGGGACATCGGTGGCATCGCCAGCGGCCCCGCACTCGGCCTCGTCGCATCCGAGA
>JABIST010000442.1 GCA_018700215.1 Dehalococcoidia bacterium
CTCCGCGTTGAAACCTGCGAGGTTCTCGGTCAGCCCAATCACCGCCACCTTCGTCGTCTTGTAGCCGACGTACGGATAGGCGCTGCGTGCGGCCATCGAGGAAATATTGACGATCGAGCCGCTGCGCTGCTCTCGCATGTGGGGCAGCGCGTGTTTGCAGGCGAGCCACATCCCCCGCAGGTTCACCTGGTAGAGCCGGTCGAATGCCTCGACGGTCAGATCCGTGCCGACCGCATCGCCAAGCGCCAGGCTGGCGCCCACGTTGTTGTGCAGCAGGTCGATTCGACCAAACTGGTTGAGACAAGCGTCGATCGCGCCTCGAACGTCCACTTCCTCGACCACATCTGCGGCGAAGGCCGCCGCCTCTCCACCCTCGTCCCGGATCAGTGCCGCAGTCTCCTCGGCGGCTTCCAGCGCGCGGTCGACGACGAGGACGCGCGCGCCCTCGCGAGCGAGCAGTACTGCCGTGGCGCGTCCGTTGCCGATGGTCTCGCCGGGCGTCTGCCCGCCCCCGAAGATCAGCAGTGTCTTGCCCTCAACTCGTCCGGCCATGGTGTCTCTCCTCATCGGTTGCCACCGCATTCTAGGAGCGCCGGGTCGTGCTCCGTCCGGACTCGCGCGTATATAGTTCCGCAGTGACCGACCCAGCGACCGATCTCACACACCACTTCGTCGACGGCACCCCTCGACTGCACGCGGTGGAGTGGCGAGCGACCAACTCGCCGACCCTCCTCCTGCTGCACGGCGCGACGCACCATGCCCGTTACTGGGATCCGCTGGTCCGGCTGCTCCAGCCGTACCGAGTGCTGGCGCTGGATGCGCGCGGACACGGTGCTTCCGAGTGGGCTGAGTCTGGTCGCTACGACCCGGACCACTACGTCGCCGACCTCCAACGCGCCGTCGAGCAGTTGGCGCCGAGCGATGGCGTGGCGCTGATCGGCCACTCCACCGGCTCGCTCGTATCGATGCGCTACGCGGCGAAGCACCCGGATCGCCTGTGGGCAACGGTTTTCGTCGACATCGATCCACGTCCCCCCGACTCACAGCGCGAACGCCTACAGGGCGTCGGGGCACGTCCCGCACGAACCTTCGAATCCCTCGATGAGGCGCGGGCGCGAATCCAACTACTGACCCCCGGTCTCAGTGACGCCGACTACGACATGCTGGCAGAGACGACCTTCGAGCGGCTCGAGGACGGGAGCTACCAACAACGGCTCGACCAACGAACGCTGGCTGAGTACCCGCAGTTCGATAACCGCTCGCTGCTCTCAGGGATCGATCTACCGGCACTGGTGATGCGAGGTGCGACATCGACGGTCAACGGCGCTGAAGCAGCAGCGGCAGCGGCGGCTGCGCTCCCTCGAGGAGAACTAGCGACGGTGCGAGGCGAGCACCAACTGCATGTGCAGGAGCCGGCGGCGGTCGCCGAAGTGTTACTGGAGTTCCTCGGGCGGCACGCACCGCGGTAGCAGCCGAGGAGTTGCTGCGAGCCGTCGCCGCTGATTCGGCGCGATCAGCACCTCTGACATGGCCTGTGGTTTAAGGCGAAGGTCAGCGGCGGGTTCCCCGAAGGTCCCTTGCGAGGGGATGGCGGTGCACACGACGATTCCCCGGGTACGGAAGTGGTGCAGGAGATGACGGCCAACCTGGATCCAGTCCCAGTCGTGAGAGTCTCGGGTTCCGGACGGAATGTCGGGAAGACGACGCTGGCGACGCATCTGATTTCGTGGCTTTCGGAGCGCGGATATCGAGTGTCCGGGGTGAAGCGGACACATCACGCGGTGCCGCCGGATCGCGCTGGCTCTGATACGGACCAGATGGCTGAGGCAGGCGCGAACCGAGTGGCGTTCGTGGGGCCGGATGGCGTGCTGGAGCGCTCCGGACCGGCGCCGCTAGAAGACGTGGTGGCGCGGTTGAGCGCTGATGCGGACGTGGTGGTTGTCGAGGGATACCGGGATGAGTCGCTGGGTGTGCAGCTACACCTGATGGGTGCCCCGCCCGCTCGGGTGGCGATGCGGGCGGGCGACGGTCGGTTCATCCGGACGGTGTCTGCTGACGATCTTGACCTGATCGGTGAGTTTGTTGAGCAGGCGTTGCTGGTGGAGGTGACCGCGTAGAGACGAACGTCGGCAGGACCATGGCCTTCCGTCGGCCGGATTTCTGACATACCCACGCGGGAGCGTCGGATAGTGGTTTGGTCAGCGTCCGCGGTTTGGACTCGCCGCGTTGTGCCCCGTTGAGCAGAATTGGAACCCTCCGGCCGTTCAGATTCATCTACCGGAGGGCACGCATCGTGCTGTTGTGGGGGTGATGCACCCCCGATCAGACTTCCGTAACTGGTCAGCAACGTTTGTTCGCGAGTAGTCTCGTGTCGTGAACTAAAGCGCGGAGGTAAGCGATGGTCGACGACCGAGCACCACTGATCCAGCGCCTCGCCGAAGCCGGCGTGACCGGTGACGACTGGATCGGCATGGACGAGATGACGGCGGACGCACTCAAGCTCCTGCTCGATAGCGTGGAGCAGCATCGCGAAATGTGGGTGCTTCCGAACGATGATCCGGAGCAGGCTCACGATCATCAGCACGATCATGCGCCGGGCGAACCGCACCAGCACCAGCACGAGCACCCGCAGTAGTCGGGCCGAGCACTCTGATCGCTCTGATCGCTGGAACGACCCGACGCTGCAACATCCGGTGGGAGAGCTGAGCGCGCGTGCGAACCTGAACGAAGGTTGAGGATGTCGGAAGCAGAGAGCTACTCCTTCGGGATGCTGATTACCGCTCTGGACGGCGAGCCAATCGCGACCCAGCTACCCTTCGCGTTCTTCCCGGAACGGGACGAATACGGCTCCTTCTTCAGTCACACATCGATCGATAACCCGCAGGTGCAACAGTTCGCACCGCACTGTCCCGACTGCCCGTTGGCACTGATCGTGTTTCAGGGCCCCCACAGCTACATTTCGCCGCGCTGGCGTGGAGCGGACGGACCAACCGCCCCAACCTGGAACTACGTCGCGATTCACGTGTACGGGCGCCCTCGAGTAATCGAAGATCCTCGCGAGGTCCGGGAGCTGCTCGGACGGGCAGTCGACCAGTACGAGGCAGATATGGCCCAACCGTGGTCGCTCGATGAGCTGGATGAAGCCTATTTCCAGCAGCGAATGGCTTCGATGGTCGCGTTCGACATCCCGGTCGAGCGCATCGAAACGAAGGCTCGCCTCGGCCAGAAACAGTCCGCCGAAATGAATGCAGAACTCGCGGACTGGCTCGAGATCCAGCCAGACCCGATGCGTCGCGAACTCGCACGGCTGCTGCGTGCCTCTCTCTAGTTGGTCCACGTTCGGCCCGTCGGCTCGCGCCCTTCGGTCGAACTCTCCTCCGCTGCCCGGTACCCCATGGCACTCATCGCTCCAACATCACGTCTAGTGAAGCCCATCAAAGAATGATTATTACAAGATAGATGATCCTGTTATTTGCGATCTCATGACCAAACGGGACCGTCCTAGGGACGGTCCATTTAGTCATAGGAATCAAGTCACCTTAAGAGGGGCTGTTGGTCACTGTGACGTTCGCCGGTCAGCCCTGAATATCTGCTGGATTGCAATGTGTTCCAGAGGCGCCAAGTCGGAACACGCGCTGCCCTACCGAGGGAGGCGATGAATGAGACAGCAAGTCGACCGTGGCGTTCCGACGCGAATTCGCAGGATTCTGCTCTCCAGTGCACTGATGCTCGTTCTGCTCGCAGGCGGGCTCGCGATGGCGTCACCTGACTCGTCGTCAGAAACCGCACTTGGACCAACCCAGGACGCTTCGTCGCTCTTCCAGACGAAGTGTTCGGCCTGCCACACCATCGGCGGTGGTGACATCGTCGGCCCAGACCTTGCAGGAGTCACGACCCGACGTGACCGCGACTGGCTCGTCAGCTGGCTAGCCGACCCGCCAGCGATGATCGCCGACGGCGATCCGATCGCCGTCGAACTGCTCGCACAGTTCAACAACGTGCAGATGCCCGCACTCGGCCTCACCGATGCTGACGTCGAGTCACTCGTTGCCTACTTCGAGGAGCAGGACGGCGGGACGGGCACGCCCGTACTCATCAGTGAGCCTGGCGATGGTGACGCCAACGCCGGGAGGAACCTCTTCACCGGCGCCAACACGCTGGACAACGGTGGCCCATCCTGCCGTGCCTGTCACAGCATCGCCGGCATCGGTGCCCTCGGTGGCGGCAAGCTCGGGCCAGACCTCACCACGGCCTACAACCGTCTTGGTGACGGCATGATCGCGATGCCACAGACGGGCACGATGCAGCCGATCTTCACCGAGAAACTGCTGACCGAAGAAGAGCAGACGAATCTCCTGGCGTTCTTCCGGTCCACCGACATCACAGGACGTTCGTCTGAGGTCATCTGGCAACTCGGCGGCCTGTCGGTCGCGGGGGTTGTGATTGTGGCGGCACTGACTCACCTGATCTGGCGACGACGCCTCACAGGTGTGCGAATTCCGATGGTGACCGGACGGAAATAGCGATCGGGCAATCGGGCAAGGCGCTCGGAGGGCAAGGAACAATGGGCTGGATTCAGGACCTGATCGACCCAAAGTCACGGGAGTGGGAAGAGTTCTACCGGAACCGTTGGCAGCACGATAACGTCACCCGCAGCACCCACGGTGTGAACTGCACCGGAAGCTGCTCCTGGGCCGTCTACAGCAAAGACGGGATCATCACCTGGGAGATGCAGCACACCGACTACCCGCTGCTCAACGAGAACCTCCCTCCGTACGAACCGCGCGGCTGCCAGCGAGGCATCTCCGCCTCCTGGTACGTCTACAGCCCGATCCGCGTGAAGTACCCCTACGTCCGCGGCGCGTTGCTCGACTTCTGGCGCGACGCGCGTTCCAAGACCGAAAACTCCGTCGATGCCTGGGCGTCGATCGTCGAGGACGAGACAAAGCGCGAGCGCTACCAGCGTGTGCGCGGCAAAGGTGGCTTCCGGCGCTCCAACTGGGACGAAGTCCTGGAACTGTCCGCGGCCGCCCAGCTATACACCGCCAAGAAGTGGGGACCGGACCGCGTCTTCGGTTTCTCACCGATTCCGGCGATGTCCTACAACTCCTACGCCGGTGGTTCGCGTTACCTCCAGCTCTTCGGCGGCGTGAGCATGAGCTTCTACGACTGGTACGCGGACCTCCCGAACGCGTTCCCGGAGACCTGGGGCGACCAGACGGACGTCTGCGAAAGTGCCGATTGGTACAACTCCAAGTACATCGTCTCCGTCGCAGCCAACCTCAGCATGACCCGCACGCCCGATGTCCACTTCATCTCCGAAGCACGACAAGCAGGCACCAAGTTCGTGGTCATTTCGCCGGACTTCAGCCAGGTGGCGAAGTACTCGGACTGGTGGATTCCGGTGAAAGCCGGCCAGGACACCGCGCTCTGGATGGCGGTAAACCACGTCATCCTGAAGGAGTACTACGTCGATCGACAGGTCCCGTACTTCTGGGACTACCTCAAGCAGTACACGGACCAGTCCTACCTGGTGGAGATGAAGCCAGACGGCGATTCCTTCAAGCCCGGCCAGCTCGTGCGCGCCAACCGCTTCGAGCGCTACCGCAACGAAGAGAACGGAGACTGGAAGCTCTCCGTCTTCGATCGCACCAGTAACCAACCGAGGATGCCCAAGGGCGCCGTCGGCTTCCGTTGGGCCGAGACCGGCGGCAAGTGGAACCTCAAGATGGAAGACGGCGTCGATGACACGCCGCTCGACCCAGAACTGACCTTCATCGACCAGCACGACGAAGTCATCCAGGTCCAGTACTACGAGTTCGCTGAGGAGAAGACCTACCTCCGAGGCGTTCCCGTCCGGAAGCTCCAGACCGTCGATGGCGAGATCACCGTTGCAACCGCCTTCGATCTGATGATGTCCCACTTCGGCGTCGGGCGCGGTCTGCCTGGCGACTACCCGGAGGACTACGACGACCTATCCGCGTACACGCCTGCCTGGCAGGAGCAGTACACGGGCATCGGCAAAGACACCGTGCTCAGGCTCGCCCGAGAGTTCGCTTCCAACGCGGAACTGACCAAGGGCAAGTCGATGGTGATCACCGGCGCCAGCCTGAACCACTGGTACAACAACAACCTCAGCTACCGCGGCCCGATCACTGCGCTGATCCTCTGCGGTTGCGCCGGGGTGAACGGTGGCGGACTCAACCACTACGTGGGCCAGGAAAAGCTCACCCTCGTGGCGCCATGGTCCTCCATGGCCTTCGCCGCCGACTGGGGCGTGCCCGCGCGACGCCAGCAGTCGCCTATCTGGCACTACACCAACAGCGATCAGTGGCGCTACGAGGGTGACTTCACTGAGTACGCCGCGGTCCCGCCGGAGGCTCGTTGGGCCAAGGGCCACGCGATGGATCTGGAGGCCAAGTCCGTGCGGATGGGCTGGATGCCCTATTACCCGCAGTTCAACAAGAACTCGCTGGATGTTGTCGCCGAGGCCCAATCAGAGGGGGCCACAGACGATGCGGCGATCGTCGGGAATATCGTCGAGAAGCTGAAGACGAAGCAGACAGACTTTGCGGTCAATGACCCGGACGCGCCAGAGAACTGGCCACGCGTCTGGCTGATCTGGCGCGGCAACGCGATCCAGTCCAGCGCGAAGGGTTCGGAGTTCTTCCTCAAGCACTACCTGGGTGCCTCAGACAACATGGTTGCTGACGAGAACAAGGCCAAGGGCGCAGTCAAAACCGTCAAGGTCCACGACAAGGCTCCCGTTGGGAAGATGGACCTTGTCGTCGATATCAACTTCCGGATGGACTCGACGGCGCTCTACTCGGACATCGTCCTACCCACGGCCATGTGGTACGAGAAGAACGACCTCAACACCACGGACTTGCACTCGTTCGTCCACCCGCTCGGCGCGGCCGTTCCACCAGTCTGGGAGGCGCGCTCTGACTGGGACATCTTCAAGGCCATGGCCGAAACCGTCAGCAAGATGGCGCCGCAGGCCTTCCCAACTCCGGTCAAGGATGTCGTGGCTATCCCGCTGATGCACGACACCCCGGACGAGCTTGGTCAGACCGAGGTTCTGGACTGGGCCGAGGGTGAGTGCGAGCCGATCCCTGGCAAGACCATGCCTCACTTCCGCATGATCGAGCGGAACTACTCGCAGATCTACAACAAGTTCATCTCGTTCGGCCGTGCCGCTCGCGAAAACGGCGTCAACGGCAACGGTGTTGCGGTTCCGATCGAGAAATTCTACGACGAGCTGCTTGAGGGCCCGGTGGATGGACCACCTGACCCGAAGCGCGCGCGCGTCGTCGAGTGGGACGGAGTCAAGTACCCGTCACTTGAGGACACGCTCGATACCGCGAACGTGTTGCTGAAGCTCGCGCCAGAGACCAATGGGCAGATCTCCTACGACGCGTTCAAGCATGAGGAAGAGAAAGTGGGGCTACCGCTGGCTGACCTGGCGGAAAAG
>JABIST010000287.1 GCA_018700215.1 Dehalococcoidia bacterium
CGCCTCCCGAGCCTCGAACCGCAGCCGTCGAGCTACCGAGTCCCCAACCGACGAAACCACCCAGTCCCCCGCACGCACCACTTCACCGTCGAACACCACACAACCATCACCGCCCGCGACCCCTTCGAATTTCGCCGGTGCCGCCCCAAACGCATACCCGGCCCGATGCACCTCACCCTCAGCCTCAGCCAACACCACCGAGGGCGGCGGAATCCGCTGCCATCCTCGGCTGTCATCCCACGCCATCGCCTCGTACGCCTCCGCCACGCCCCGGCGATCGGTGACATCGAGGGCAATCGCAGCCACCAAGGTCGCCGTCACCGTCGGCTCGGCGGTCGCCGTCGCATCAGCAGTCGCCGCCGGTGAAGCCGCCGCCGAGGGAGCGGCGGCAGAGTCACCGTCGCAAGCAACAAACAGCGCGACGAACGCGACCAGAGTGAGCGAGGCGAATCGCAACATCATCCAAAGCCTCCTCCCACGGGGAGCCGGTCGAGTGTGCGAGACGCGCGTGAGGTTGTCACTAACCCCACACCGCTCGACTCGGCAGATCCCACAATCAATACAGCGCGGACGGGAAGTCGGTTCCCAGCACCTCGACGCACCTCCCTCAGCCGCGAAGCGTCTACTACCCCGGAACGGGGCGGGCTATAGTGCCGCAATGCAACTCACACACTCTGTCTGGCACCCCGGCCTTGTTGGTCAGCCAACCTCCGAGGCGAAGCTGCCCACCGTGATCGCCATCCACGGCCACGGTGCACATTCGCAGGACCTGCTCGGCCTCGCCCCCTACCTCGCGAACGGCCGACTGCTCATGATCTGCCCCGAAGCCGAGTTCCAGATCCAGCCCGGCATGCCCTCCTACACCTGGTTCAACGCCACCCCCGACCTCAAACGCACCCCCGAGGAGTTCGAACGCGTCGTCGGCAACGTCTCCAACTTCATCACCGAGGCACAGCAGCAGTACAACGCCGACCCGAACCGCACCGTCGTCCTCGGCTTCAGCCAGGGCGGCGGTATCGCCTACCGACTAGCGCTCGGCGACCCCGGCCGCTTCGCCGGCCTCGCCGCACTCTCCACCTGGCTCCCTGACGAAGCCGCCGAACAAGCCTCCGATGACAAAGCCGCCCTCGCCGCACTCCCCACCATCGTCCAGCACGGCTCCGCCGACCCCATGGTCGCCATCGACCGCGGCCAGCACTCCCGTGACCGCCTCGCCCAGCTAGGCGTCGCCCTCGAATACCACGAGTACGACATGGAGCATCAAATCAGCGCCGAGAGCCTCACCGACCTCACCAACTGGATCGTCAAAGCCCTCAACCTGCCCGAACCACCAGCGCCACAGTTCGCCGACCAGGAGCCCACGCCATGACCACCACCCACCGCACCGACTACCTCGAAGACATGCGCGCCTGCGCCGAGGCAATCGACCTCAACCCACCCGGCTACGTCCTGCCCGAAGACCACTACGTCGAACTCAACGGCGTCAACTTCCACTACGTCGACTGGGGCAATGACCATCTGCCCCACCTCATCCTGCTCCACGGCGGCAGCCTCACCGCCCACACCTGGGACATGGCCGCCCTCATGCTCCGCGACCGCTACCACGTCGTCGCCCTCGACCAGCGTGGCCACGGCGACACCGGCTGGACCTCCGATGACCAACTCAACCAGGACAACGGCAACCTCATGGTCCAGGACACCCACGCCTTCATCGAACACCTCGGCTATGACCGCATCACCCTCTGCGGCATGTCCATGGGTGGCATGAACGCCCTCGGCTACGCCGCCGAGCACCCCGAACACCTCGATGCCCTCGTCATCGTCGATATCGCCCCAGTCACCATGAGCGCCGGCATCATCGAAATGGAACAGTTCCGCCAGGACACCGAAACCATGTCCCAGTTCGAAGACTTCCTGAACCGCGCCGTCCACTTCAACCCGCAGCGCAAGCCCGCCCACCTCAACTACTCACTGCTCCACAGCCTCAAGCAGATCGACGAAGGCTGGACCTGGAAGCAAGACCACCGACGTCGCCAGCTCCCTGAAGGCATGACCGAAGAGCAGATGAAAGAAGCCCGCCAGCAGCGCACCGAATCCCTCTGGACCGAAGTCAAGGCCATCAAAACCCCCACGCTCCTCCTCAAGGGCGAAATCAGCAAAGTCCTCTCCCAGGAAGCCGCCACCTCAATGGCCGAAGCCATGACCGACTGCACCCTCGAAGTCATCGAAGGCGCCGGCCACTCCGTCCAGGGCGACCAACCCGCCGCCTTCGCCGCCGCCCTCGACGCCTACCTCACCCAACGCCTCGCGACCTAGATCACAAAGACCCCCGCACGGTGCTGCCGCGCGGGGGCCTTTCAGTCTTCATTCAGAGTTCAGCGCCCCAGCTAACCCCCCGCAGCCGCCTCCACCACTTCCGAGTCCACAACACCATCCGAGTGAAGCTGCGCAATCGCCGCCTCGTCGTACCCCAACTCCGCGAGGATCGAGTCCGTCTGCTCGCCAATGATCGGCGCCGGCCCCAGACTCAGCGATGATCGTCCCATATTCCACAACGGCCCGTGCCGCACAATGTCGCCCCACTTCGCGTGAATCACCGGCGTCACCAGCCCGTTCTGCCCTGCGTGCGCGTCCTCGCGCCAGAACTGCGGCGGCGCCGGCCCGTCCGCCCGCACACAGCCGAGGCCGCTCACCGACATCTCGCCCTCCCAGTAATCCGCCGTCTCCGCCGCGAACAGCTCCGCCAGCAGACCCGCCAGCTCATCCGCGTGAATCTCTCGCCCCTCGCGACTCGAGAACCGCCCGTCCGTCGCCAGGTCCGGACTCCCGATCCGCTTGCAGAACTGCTGCCACTCCTTCTCCAGGTGCAGCCCCAGGTAAATCCAGCTCCCGTCCTGGCACTCGTACAGCCGAGACAGCGGCCCCGTCCCGTACAGATCCGCGTCCGGCGCCTTCCGCTCGGGCTTCCCGCGGTAGCGAATGAAATCGTCCGCGTTCGCATAGGCATTCGCCCCCAGCATGTCCAGCGCCACCCGTTGGCCACCTAGCCCCTTCGTCCGCGCGTACAGCGCCAGCATCGCCGCCGACATGATCGCCATCGAGGTATTCGGGTCCGGGTTCACTTCGTTCGAACGGAAGAGCCGCCGCGCCGTCTCCCGGATCTCCTCCAGCGACTGGTCGCCCTCCTCTGGCGGGAACCCCTCCCCCGCCTGGAACAGCGCCCCGCCCGCGCCCGCGCCCGGCACCGGGTGCGCCGATGGTCGATGTGCGCCCGGCCCGCTCTGCCCGTACCCGTTCATTGCCAGGTAGACAACGTCCGGCCGCACCGCCTTCACCTGCTCGTACCCGAACCCCAGCCGCTCCGGCACCCCCGGACGGAAGTTCGAGATGATCAGGTCCACGTTCTCGATCAACCCCGCGAGGATCTTCTGCCCCTCCTCGCTCTTCAGGTTGATCGAGATGCTCTCCTTGCTCGCATTCACCCGCGTCGCGCCAACCCCGCCGCCAAGCTGCCGGTACGGGTCGCCGCCAATCGGCTCCACCTTAATCACCCGCGCGCCCAGGTCCGCAAGCTGCGAAGCCCCCAGCGGCGCCGCGATGATCGAGGCGAACTCCAGCACTGTCAGCCCCGCCAGCGGCGGATCCGCGTCGTCCGGCCGAAGCTGCTCCCCGCGCCAGCGTTCCCGGTCCTCGCCACTCACATCAAACGTGTGCTGACCAACCGCCGGCGCCATGCCGCCCACCTCGCCCGGCGTCGTCTCCAGCTTCGCCAGCAACCCAAGCTGCTCAGAGCGACCGGACTCCTCGTCCGCCTCCACCATCACCTGGCCCAACACAGACTCGAAGATGCTGATGTTGTCCTTCACCAACACGCCCAGCCGAGAGTCCAGCACCTCAACCACCATGTCGTTGTCTCGCAGATCCGGATCGTCCATCGCCTGCTGCGTCGTCTGGAACGCGTGTGCCGCAATGTTCCCCAGCTCGCTGAACAGCGCAATCCACTCCGCCGTCGTCTTCTCCTGCATCCGCGTCAGCACACGGTCGCGCGCCTCCTCCAGCACCGCCGGCTCCCACAGCGCCGGCGAGCCCTGCATCCGCTCGTCCACAATCAGTTCGTGCAGCTCCGTCGCCGCCAGGAAACTATCGAACTGGCCGCGCAGCAGGTTCCCCAGCTGCATCCAGCCATCCTTCGTCTTCACCGGCTGATACTGAATCGTCGGCATCCGTGCCGCCGGCGGCGGCATCGCCGGGAACAACTCCGGATTCAGCTCCGAAAGCTGCGCCGAAATCAGCCCACCCTGCTCATACGGCAACATCCCCCGCAGCATGCTCGTCTCAATGTATTGCCCCAGCCCAATCCGCTCCCGCGCGATCAACCCCGCCAGCGCGCCCGTCACCGCCGACTGCGATGCCGCGTGCGACGCCACCTGCACCGCTGCGAACTGCGGCCCATCGCGCTTCGCCGTCCCCGCAAACGCCTGCATCCTACCCGTCTTCGCCGCCACCACATCCTCGTAGCCCGGGTACCCCACGTACGGCCCCCGCAGCCCGAACCCCGAAATCTGCACGTACACCAGACCGCTGTTCAGCGAAGACAACACGTCGTAATCCGCACTCAGCGCCACCGCCGCATGCGAGCGAAAACTCGAAATCACCACATCCGCCGTCGCCGCAAGCTGGTGCAGACGCTCCTGCTCCACCTTCCGCTTCAGATCCAGCTCCACGCTACGCTTCCCGCGCAGCCACATCGGCGACGTCCCCAGATAGCGGAACGGATCCCCACCCGGCCGCTCAACCTTGATCACATCGGCGCCAAAATCGGCCATCACCATCGTCGCCATGCCGCCCACGGGCCCACTCGACAGATCGATCACGCGCAGATCGCTCAGCGGTCCAGCCATCTCATACCCCCTACGGATGCCCGAGCATCCTAAGACGCCCGCACCCAGACGCCCACCCAACGAACCACCCCCACCCAAACTTCCGATCCCAAACCACCACCGATGCCCGTACTTGCTACCCCACCCTCACAAACAGGCGCGAAGCGCGACGAAGCCTCGAAGAGGCCCGCTCGTCGTCACCCCAACCTCATTGCTACCGTGCTCAACATCAACACCACGCGGGGACGGCACCACCATGACCGACTACGAACTGATCGAGGTCGAGCGCAACGGACGCGTCGGACTGATCCGATTCAACCGACCCGAGCGCCTCAACGCCTGGACCAACCAGGTCGGCGACGAACAGCTCCGCGCCCTCGCCGACCTCAACACCGACCCCGCCATCGCCGCCATCATCCTCACCGGCAACGGCCGCGCCTTCTGCTCCGGCGCGGACATCTCGATGTTCCAGGCCAGCATCGAAAGCGGCGAACGTGCCGGTGACCGCGACACCGACGAACCGCGCAGCACCTTCGCCCAGGATTGGATCACCGCCTGCACCACCGGCAAGCCCGTGATCGCCGCCATCAACGGCACCTGCTTCGGCATGGGCGCAACCATGGCCCTCCCCTGCGACATCCGCATCGCCGGGCACGACGCCCGCATCTCCTTCCGCTTCCTCCGCATGGGCGTCACCCCCGAACTCGGCTCCACCCACTTCCTCCCCCGCCTCGTCGGCCTCGGACGCGCCACCGAGTTCGTCCTCACCGCCCAGGACATCGACCCACAGACCGCCCTCGAATCCGGCCTCGTCACCCACATCGCACCCGAGGGCGAACTGATGAACGTCGCCCTTTCCGTCGCCCACAAGATCGCCGAACACCCCGCGCCCCAGATCCAGTCCGCGAAACGCATGCTCCAAACCAACGCCATCGAGGACGACATCCCCACCGTCCTCGCCCTCGAACAGCAGCTCCTCGACGAAGCCTTCGCCAGCCCCGAACACGCCGAGGCCGTCGCCGCCTTCATCAAAAAGCGCGAGCCCCGCTTCTACGCCGACTAGGCTCCCGGCCATGCGACCGTTGCTCCGGCCCCACGGTCTCCCGCCCGAAACGAACCTCAGTCACCGCCCAAGGCCGCACCACACCCCGCCCCCACAAACAACCGCGAAGCGTCTACCAGCCCGGAACGGGCCTAGGGCGTCACCGACACCTTGATCGCCCCACTCGTCTTATCCGCCGCGTAGGCATACCCCTGCGCCACCTCGTCCAGCGACACCCGATGCGTCACCAGACTCCCAAGGACATCGCGATGCTCGTTCAGCAGCGCCGTCGTGATCTCGTAATCGTGCTGCATCCCGATGTAGCCGTAGAAGATCGTCGCCGCCATCCGAAGCTGCTTCGTCACAATCACCTGTACCGGCAAGCTCACTTGCTGCGCCGCCACCCCCAGCAACAACACCCGACCGCCCAGTCGAGCCACCCGAATCGCCACCTCCGGCGTCTCCGCCGCGCCGCCCACCGTCTCCATCACCAGATCCACCGGATGCTCGCGAGCCCACTCCCGCAGCTCCGCCTCCTTGCCACCATCCGACTCGAACACATGCGCCGCTCCCAACCGTCGCGCCGCCTCCCCCTGGTGCGGGTAGCGATACGTCACCGCCACCTCCGCACCGGCCTGCGCCGCGTAGAACACGCTCATCAGCCCGATTGGCCCCGCCCCCAGCACCACCACCCGCTCGCCCTGCGTCGGCCGAGCCGAGTCCAACTGCGCCGCCACCCGATGCCCATGCACCGCCACCGCCAACGGCTCCGCCAGCGCAGCGACCGCGAAGTCCAGATCATCCGCCACCGGAAACAGATTCTCCGCCGGTACCGTCAGATACTCGCTGCACCCACCCGGCATCTGCACCCCGAACAACCCCGGACCACGACCACACAACTCCGTCCGCCCCGCCCGGCACTCCGCGCACACCCCGCAAAACGGCCGAGGTTGAAGCGCCACCCGCTGCCCCACGCTCAGCCCGCCCGGCAGCTCCGCCACCCCCGCGCCCAGCTCCGCCACCTCACCCGCAACCTCATGTCCCGGCGTCCGCCCCGCCTGCCACCCACCCTCCGGCGACAACCACCGCGATGAATCCCGATACGAATGCAAATCCGACCCACAAATCCCCGAAGCCCGAACCCGCAGCAACACCTCCCCCGCCCCCGGCGGCGTCGCCTCGGTCTCCTCAATCACCCACCGCGCCGGATCCTCAGTCGTCACCGCTCGCCGCATCACAGCCTCCCGTGCCCGCTCCGCCAACCTTGCCCAGATTCTAGACACACCCCCACCACTCCACCGCCCGCCGAGCGGCACTCGCGGCAGTGCCAGCCCCACCAGACCCAGGAGTGAGAACTCAATCGAAGGCCAACTCAACCTGTTCGGAGTCAGCGGAGCAGCGCAGCAACCGGAACGAAAACCCTCACCGGGCGACCAGCACCCCAGGTCCCGCCGCTAGTTCGCCGCAACCGCTCCGGATGTCCCGCGAAGCAACAGCCAGCCAAGCAGACTCGCCACCAGAGCCGCCGCCGTCACCCCAATCTTCGCCTGGGCCGCTTCAGGCGAGTCTGAGAACGCAAGATCCGTGATGAAGATCGAGACCGAGAACCCAATCCCCGCCAGCGCCCCAACACCAGCAATCTGCCGCCAACTGATCCCCATCGGCAGCACCGCCAGACCGCTCCGCACCGCCATCCAGCTCGCCACCAGAATCCCAATCGGAGCGCCAACAACCAGCCCAAAGAACGTCCCCATCGTCACTCGGCTGTCCAACGCCTCCCGCAGCGTCTCCGGATCAAGCGCAACCCCGGCATTCGCCAGCGCAAACAGCGGCAGCACCACGTACCCGCTGATCGGGTGAATCGTCCGTTCCAGGCGCTCCAGCGGAGCTTCACTGTCCACCACCAGCGTCTCCAGCTCGCCCAACGCATAGTCAGATTCACCGTGATCCGCAGAACCGGCTCGCTCCAGCAACTTCGGACCATCCGCCAG
>JABIST010000453.1 GCA_018700215.1 Dehalococcoidia bacterium
CCAACATCGTCTCCAGCACCAGCGACGTCCGACCGCTATGTACCGTCCGAGCCACCGCGTCCAGGTGCCCGCCGCTCACCGGTCGCAAGAAGCTGATGTTGAACTGCTGTGTCCCCGCCAGCTCGCCCCTCACAGTTAGTGTCGCGCACACCACCCCCGCCGCATCAGCCAGCGTCATGATCGCCCCGCCGTGCAACGTCGAGTTGAAGCGCGTCAGCCGCTCACTGAACGGCATCCGCACCCGCACCAACTCCGAGGTCGCCTCGATCACTTCGAGGTCGAACCCCTCGCTGTACGGCTTCGACCGCTCCAGCGCCTCCCGCGCCGCATCCATCAAGTCCGTCGCCTCCGAGTCAAGCACCGGCTGCATCCAGCGACACATAGGTCTCACGTTCAAACTCCCGATTGATGTCCAACACCGTGCCATCAAGGAACGGCAGCACCTGCGTATACAGCGCCCCCGCCACGTCCCGCTCCAGATCGATCCAGTAGTACGTGTTGAACATCCCCGCCCAGCTCAAGCTCCCCGCGCTCCGCCCCGTGCGAGACGTCTGCAGCGTGATCAGAAACCCCAGGCCAAACCCAGCGTCGTGCCCGAAGCTCAGATCCCCACTGTTGCTCCGCTCCCGCTTCGCCGTCTCCACCTTCCCCACCTCCAGGTCACCCGTCTGGTTCGTCGCCATCGCCTCCACCGTCTCGGCCCGCAGCACCCGCACGCCGTCCAGTTCGCCCCGCCCAAGCAGCATTCGCAGGAACCGCTGGTAGTCTGCCGCCGTCGAGTGCAGCCCACCGCCGCCCGACTCGTACTCCGCCCGAGGAATCGCAGACCCTTCCGGCTCCAGCGACCCGTCGCGCATCCTCCCGTGCACCGGTGGCAGATCCGCATCGCGCTCCTCCGGCAGCCAGAACGAACTGGAGTTCATCCCCAGCGGACCCAGGATCTGCTCACCGAAATACCCGCTCAGCGGCTGCCCGGACACCGCCACAATCAGCTCACCCAGCCAGTCCGTATTCACCCCGTACGCCCAGTGTTCCCCCGGGTCGAACAGCAGCGGATTCGCCAGGAACGCGCCCCCACCCTCCCGCTCCGGCAGCCCATGCTCCCGAACATGCGCCACCAGCCGATCGCTCCAGATCTCGTAGCCAAACCCCGCCGTGTGCGTCAGCAGATGCCGAGCCGTGATCTGCGTCTTCGCCGGCCGCAGCGTTCCGTCCGCCTCCAGCACGTGCGGCGTCGTCAGCTCCGGCAGCCATCGCGCTACCGGCTCGTCCAGCTCCAGCTTCCCCTGCTCCACCAACTGCATCGCGGCCACCGAGGTCACCGCCTTCGTCATCGAAGCAATCCGCAGCGGCGTCTCCACCGAGTACGTCGGTCCGTACCCCACCTCGAACTGCCCAAACGCCCCCTCGTACAGCGACCCACCCGCGGAGGACACCGTCGCCACAACCCCCGCAACCTCCCGCCGCTCAACAGACCCCGCCAGCAACGCATCAATCCCAGTCCGGTCGAACATCGAATCCTCCTCGATCAGCCTGCGATTCAGTCCCCGGCTACAGCGCTCGCCACACCCCCGTCACGCGCCCTCGCGCGCCGAGTTGAGATTCAGCGACAAGAACTCCCGAGCCTCGTCGAAACACTCAGCCGGTGTATCCCCATGCCCACCATCGAACCACCGCAACGTCTTCGGCTCCCCCAGCGCCGCCTGCAGCCGCTCCCCCGGCTCCCGCTGCACCAGTACATCCTCCGTCCCGTTCGCCGCGAACACTGGTCGCCCCGCCGTCATCGAGGCGAATGCAATCGGGTCCGTCAGCGCCAACACCAGCTCGCGATCCTCCGCGAGGTCCGCATGCTCCGTCCCTTCGATCGCCCAACTCGCGTACGCCCCCGACCCACCGACGAAGAACGCCGCCGCCCCCACCCGCTCGTCCAACCCGAAGAACGGTACCCCCACCCGGCAACCCATCGAGACCCCGGCAAACCCGATCGCATCCCCTCGCACGTCGTCCCGGCTCTGCAGATAGTCCACCGTCCGCATCAAATCCTGCACCGCCTGGATCCGCCCGTCCCGCGTGCGAAACATCAGATCCGCCCGATCAATTCCCAGCCGCCCCCGGTTGTCCGCTCCCTCCCGCGACCCGAATCCGTAGGCGTCCACCGCCACCGTCATCAGCCCCGCCTGCGCCCACAGCACCGGCAGATTGTGCCGCCCCGGCATCGCCCACGAATGATGCCCCATCGCCGTCGATCCATGCTGCAAAATCACCGCCGCCAACGGCCCGCTCGCATCCGCCGGATACGTGATCTGCGCCAGCACCCGCTCGTCGTGCGTCGAACCGAACGTCACCCGCTCCCGTACCAACCCCTCGATCCGCACCCGCCGTTCGAGGTCCATGATCACTTCGCTCTCGCTCGTCGCCAGCAGCGGCAGCGAGCGGTCGTAGCCATACAGGTGCCGCAGCAGGCGCTCGTCGATCATCGAATTCCCCTTCCGAGCAGTGGCGTCGCGAGGCGATGCTAACGCTCCGTGGCGTGGCCCGCCCTCAACCACACTCGGTGTATCGTGAACCCAATGATCTTCCGATTCAGCCTCTACGGCTTCCTCAAGAACCAGCGCTACTTCGAGCCCTTCCTCCTGCTCGCGCTGCTCCAGATGGGCCTCTCCTTCTTCGAAATCGGCCTCCTCCTCGGCTTCCGAGAACTAGCCGTCAACATCATCGAAATCCCCTCCGGCGCCATCGCCGACCTCTACGGCCGGCGCAAATCGATGATGCTCGCCTTCGTCGCCTACATCCTCGGCTTCCTCACCCTCGGCTTCGCGGACCAGCTCGCCCCACTCTTCCTCGCGTTCGGCCTCCTCGCCATCGGCGATGCCTTCCGCACCGGCACCCACAAAGCCATGATCTTCACCTGGCTCCGCATCCAGGGCCGCAGCGACGAACGCACGCAGATCTACGGCTACACCCGCTCCTGGAGCAAGATCGGCTCCGCCGTATCCGCCATCGCCGCCGCCGCCTTCGTCCTCGTCGCGGACAGCTACACCCTCATCTTCTTCTTCGCCGTCGTCCCCTACGCCCTCAACCTCGTCAACTTCCTCGGCTACCCCGAAGAGCTCGAAGGCGACCCCACCACCAGCGCCAGACCGCGCGAACTCATCCGCCACATGAACCGCACCCTCTCCGATGCCGTTCGCCGCCCCGGCCTCCGACGCCTCATCCTCGAATCGATGGGTTTCGAGGGCGTCTTCCACGCCGTCAAGGACTACCTCCAGCCCGTCCTCGCACTCGCCGCCATCGCCGTCGCCTCAAGCTACTCGTTCAGCGACAACCTCTCCGAGGTCCAGCAGTCCGCGCTCCTCGTCGGCCCCGTCTACCTCGTCCTCCACCTCCTTTCGAGCGCCGCCAGCCGCAACGCCCACCGTGTCGCCGCTCGCGCCGGCGGCGAAGCCAACGCCGCCCGCTGGATCTGGGCCGCCTCCGTCGCCATCTTCGCCGTCATCTTCCTCGCCGGCTTCACCAACATCTCCGCCCTGCTGATCCTTGCCTTCGTCACCCTCTACGTCCTCCAGGACGCCTGGCGACCCATCCTCATCTCCCGCTTCGACGAACACAGCTCCGAGGAGCAAGGCGCCACCATCCTCTCCATCGAAAGCCAGTCCCGCCGTTTCGCCACCATGCTCCTCGCCCCCCTCATGGGCCTCGCCATCGATACCGCCCAGTCCCAGTCCATCGGCTCCGGCGCCTTCTGGCCCATCGGTATCATCGGCCTCCTCGTCGGCCTCGCCTTCTTCCTCACCGCCCTCCGCCCAACTCCGCTGGCTGCCCCCGTCACTGACGAGGTTCTCACCGAGCCCGCCTGACCTCCCACCCACCACCGCCCCGCCAATAGACTGTCCTCCCACACACGCACCGAGGCGAGGACCACCGATGACCAACGCAACCCACGACGAACAGGCCGGCGCACTCGTCGAGCGCCTCTTTGGCGACATCCTCGGCGCCATCACTACCTACGGCGTCTACATCGGCGACCGACTCAACCTCTACCGCGCACTCGCCGAGGGCGGCCCCGCCAACGCCGACGAACTCGCCTCCCGCGCCGGCATCGCCGAACGCTACGCCCGCGAGTGGATGGAGCAGCAAGGCGCCGACGGCATCCTCCACCTCGCCGAAGCCTCCGATGACCCCGCCCAGCGCCGCTTCGAACTCCCCGCACCCCACGCCGAGGTCCTCACAGACGACGACAGCCTCAACTACTTCGCCCCCTTCATGCGGCTGCTCGTCGCCGGCGGCAACCAGCTCCCCGCAATCCTCGATGCCTACCGCAGTGGCGCTGGCGTCCCTTGGGACGCCTACGGTGACGACATGCGCGAGTCACAGGGCGACGCCAACCGCCCCATGCTCCTCCACCAGCTCGCCTCCGAGTACCTCCCTCAGCTCACCGATGTCCACGCCCGTCTCCAGCAGCCCGGCGCACGCGTCGCCGATGTCGGCTGCGGCATGGGCTGGTCCGCCATCGGCATCGCCGAGGGCTACCCCAACGCCGCCGTCGACGGCTACGACCTCGACGCCCTCGCCATGACCCGCGCCGCCGAACACGCCGCCGCACGAGGCCTTTCCGACCGCGTCGCCTTCCACGCCAAAGACGCCGCCGAGGCCGACGGCACCTACGACCTCGTCGTCGCCTTCGAGTGCATCCACGACATGCCCCAGCCGGTCGGCGTCCTCGCCACCATGCGCAAGCTCGCCGGCGAAGACGGCACCGTCATCGTCATGGACGAGAACGTCGCCGAAACCTTCGAGGCCCCTGC